>JAYVOF010000167.1:0-26418 GCA_043758105.1 Rhodospirillales bacterium
TATCTCACGCATGACGATTTGTTCGCCGCCGAGGGCTGGATCGCCAAAGGATTTACGGAGGCGATGCGCACCCCCGACTCCACGCTGATCTTCGTCACCCCCGAGCGCGCCGCCCACATCGTCAAAGACCAGGTCGAGTGCATGGGCTGTCTCAGCGTGTGCCGGTTCAGCAATTGGAGCCAGCACGAGCCGTCGTATGACAACGGCAAGAAGGCCGACCCGCGCAGCTTCTGCATCCAAAAGACCCTGCAACAGGTCCGCCGTGACGACCAAACGCCGGAGGCGATCGAGCACCAGTTGATGTTCAGCGGCCACAACGCATACCGGTTTGCCAGTGACCCGTTCTATTCCAACGGGTTCATCCCCACCGTGAAGCAGTTGATGGAGCGGATCATTTCCGGGCGGTAGGTGAATCTTATACCAGCGGCCATTGGCACCGACCCTTATTTTCATTTCGTCTGTAGGGCGGAAAAGCGCTTGCGCCATCCGTCATCCAGCGCGCGCACGTGGCATGGCGGATGGCGCAAGCGCTTATCCGCCCTACGATCTTGCATTGTGGACAGGTCGCATAATGCGGCCGCTGGTATAATACCAATCGCCCTACAGCCTGACCTGTGTGGAAATCGTAGGGTGGGCTTCAGCCCACCGCTTTAGGCCGTCCCGGTCGTGGTGGGCTGAAGCCCACCCTACAAAGATTAAGAGTCATCGTGATCGGCGATTGGTATAATTCGATGAGGTATTCATTGGTCGACCGTGCGCCTGACCGGAGTCGGTCCCGGGCTGAGCGGCCCGTTCCGGCCGTGTCGTTTGGGGCATCGACCGGTTGGTCGCCTGAGCCTCTCGGGCCGTATGCCCGCACGTCGCCCGTTATCCGATCTCACGCACGGCGGAATGCGGATCGTTGGCGGGAATATAGATGGGTGCCGTTACGGGGCGGCGCGCGGCGGCGTGCCATGCGTCAGCCAGGTGTCGTGCGACCGCCGCATAGGTGAAGCGGCGCTTGACGTTGTCGATGCCAGCTTCACCCCTTGCTTGGCACTCCGCCGGATGGCCGGATAATGCGGCAAGCAGCTGGGCCAGCGCGGCCGGGTCCCGCTCCGGCACCACCCATCCGCCCGCGCCGATGACGTCCGGGATCGCCCCGCTGGTGGAACCGATGACCGGGACGCCGCAAGCCTGCGCCTCCGTGATCACCCGTCCGAACTGCTCGCGGACGGACGCGGAACTGCGGGTCAATAAAATGAGGGCGTCCAGGCCCTGCATAAACGACGCGACCTCGGCCGGCTTACCCCACCCCCGCACCGTGACCCGGCACTCCAAGCCGAGCTGCCGGATCCGCGCGGTCAGCGCCGGCAGATGCGGGCCCTCGCCCATGATGGACAGCACCACGCCAGGGGTGAGGGCCATGGCCTCCAGGGCGTCATCCAAGCCCTTTTCAACCACGATCCGGCCCACGTAGCCGAGCCGGAGCGGCCAGGGTACGAGCTGATTAGGGGACGGTACCGGGCGAAAAAGGCTCTGGTCCACGCCATAGCCGATCGGATGCACCGTATCACGGTACCCGTGGGCCCTGACCACCGCCGTCGCCTCCTCGCTCCGGGACAGAACGAGGGCGGTGCGCGCCAGCACATACCGCCGGAGCCATCCAAACGGCGGAGGCAGGTTTTTGTTAATGTTTTGATCGACTTCCAACACGATCTTCATATTTGGAAACCGCTTCTGCAGACGCACGGCCTGCCATGCGACAAAACTCCACGGCTCCTCCCACAGATGAAGCACGTCAGGCCGCAGCCGATCCATCAGGCGAGCCAGGCCCGGATAGGTATGGAGATACCATTTGGCCCAGCCGAAGCGGGGCAGACGGATAGGCTCGACATGCAGGGTGACGCCGGGCTCGGGACCCGGGTCCGCCTCTTGCCAGCGGCCGAACTGATACCAGCGCTCGGGCACCACAAGATGCACATCGAGGTCGGGCCGGGCCGCGAGCGGATGATAGCGCAGCCGCCCGGCCTCCCGGCTCACGGCGGTGTGGGCGACGGACAGCACGCGCAACGGACGATCAACCATGGCCGAGCATCCGTGCGGCCAGTCCCGTCGCACCCAGCAAATGCGCCTCCGCTAATAGAGTGTGGCGATGCGTGCCATTCAGGATGTTGCGCGGCAGCCGGTAGGGATCGGCCTCCGGGCGCAGCAGCCCCTTGCGCGTGGTCGCCGCCGTGGCGAACCCGCCGGCCTGCGCCAGCGCGAAATCGCGGGGGCCGCAATCGGCCCGTTGGCCATACGGAAAGGCGAAATGGCGGCAGGGCACGCCCAAGCGCTCCCGCAACCGCGCGCCGCTTCCGCCGATTTCGTGCGCTGCGTCGGCGTCCGGGAGGGCGGCGACATGCGGGTGGCTGATGCTGTGGGCACCGATTTCGACCAGCGTGTCGTCGCGCACGGTGTCCAACTGCGACCACGTGATGGCGTGCCGCTCCCGCAGTGCTGCCGGGTCATAGCCGTGCCGCGCACAAAGAGCCACATACGCGGCCACCGGGTCGGCCCGGTCCCACGCGGCGCTGATGCCGGCATAGGCTTCGCGCTTTTCTTCCACGGTTCCGATGGGGCGTGAACCCTCTGGCAGCAGCAGACGGTCCTGCTCGGCGATCATGGTCTCCAGCCCCGACTGCCACATCGGCAGCGTGCCGTCCGGAATGCCGGTCGTGATATAGAGCGTGACCGGAACCCCATGGCGGCGGAAGATCGGCACGATCTGTTCGACCGTATCGCGATATCCGTCATCGACCGAAAAATTGACGCACCGTCCACCGCCCCGGCGTGCACGCGACAATGCCCCATCCACCGTCACCACGTCCCAGCCCGTGCGGAGCAGATAGCCCAGCAGCGTATCGAGATATCCCGCCTCCATATAAAAACCCCGGTTTGGCAATGCGTCCCACTCCCCGGACGGCGCACAGCGGTGCAGGGCGAAGAAGCATGCGCGGGGCCCCAGCAGCACATCCCCCGCAAGCGCGAGCGCGCCGCTCATTGCAGCCGTCCCATTTGCCGGCGCGCGCGCATGGTGCCGTGCCTCAGCACTGTCCGCAGGGTGGCGGGCATCAAAATGCAGCCGTTCAGCAACACCGCCATCCCCATCGAAACACCACCACACAGCAGCCGAAGCGACAAGGGCGACACCGACAGGATGGCCCAACCCGACACGATTTGCAGCAGCAGCGCCGGGATCAGCATCGCCATCAGCCACAGCAACCGCCGGGTGCAGCGTAGCGCGGCCGCGGTCCCGGCCAGCAACACCAGGCCGCGCACCGCCTCACTCAATCCGAGGCCCAGGCTACCCAGCCAGGCGACCGTCACCAGGTTGGCTGCCGCGTTCGAGGCGAAGGCCACGCCCAGGATCACCGCCGCCAACCCATTGCGCCCGGCGCTGTTCAGGATACGCAGCAGCACCCAGCCGAGCGTCGCCGCCCACAATCCGACGGCAATGCCGCGCAACGTCTGACTGGTGAGCAGCACGGCGTGGGCATTGAACGCGCCGCGGGCGAAGACGAGTTGCACGACGTCAGGCGCGAACATCACCAGGAACAGCGACATCGGCACCGCGACCGCCAATAGCGGACGGGCCAGGCCCTCCATCTGCGCCTGTGGGTCCGCACGTTCGCCAGCCGCCAGCACCGCCAGGCCCACGGGCTGGCTCACCAATAGGATCGCGCTATCGGTCAGCGTGCGCGCATAGTCGAGCGAGGCGACGGTTCCAGTGACCAGGGCGGACGCCATCACCCGCTCCAGCCAGACCTGCCCCTGTTCGGCCAGCGGCTGAACCAGGAGCGGACGGAGGCCCCGCGCGAACTCGGCCGCCGATGACAGGACGTCACGCACGCCGGTGCCGGCAGTGGACAGCGTGCCATCGCGCACGAGTGTGAAGGTGCCCCAGGCCGCCAACCCATTGAAGGCGATTGCGAAACTCCAGGCGAGCACGTCGAGCCGGCCGGTAACCACCAGCAGCACGATGCCGCAGATGACCGCGAGATTCTGCACCGCCGCCCGGATGGAGGCGATGCGGGAGCGGCCTTGTGAAATCTCCGCCGCGGCCAGGCAGTTCATCAGTACCGACGCCGGCATGCCGAGCGCCATGATGCGGAGAAACAACAGCGTAAGGTTATGACCCTCCTGGCTAAACCCGCCGACGATCACATCGACCCATTGATGCGCCAACAGCTCCAGCGTCAGCATGATTAGGGTGGCCACGAGCGTGAGCGCGATCGTCAGCGCCGTGAAACGCGGCACGACCCGGCCCTCCCGTCCCCATTGCTTGTGCAGCGGGATCAGCAAGGCCGGCACGCAGTCATTCTGCAGCAGGATCAGCGGCAGCATCACGCCGGTGAGCGCGCCCCGGAAACCATCGGCCACGAGCGAGGCGCCGAGCACCTGCGCCATCATCAATTCCCGCACGAAGCCCAATACCTTACCGAGTAAGGCACCGCCCATCAGCCGTGCCGTCAGCCGCCGGGCCGAATGCGAATTGGAATGCGCGTCGGACTGAAGATTGCTCATGCCGGGTGCGCCCGCAGTTCGAGCCAGGAGAGCGCGACGAAGGTCCAGAACAAGAAACCAAGCTCACCGGACGAGATGCCGGACAGCGGCAATTGCACCAGCGCCCCAACCGCGAGGCCACCCAGCACGACGGCCTCCCGGGTGCCCGTCCGCCGCGCCACCCAGATCGCCTGCCCGGCCGCCGCCAGCAGCGCCACGAGGCAGATCAGGCCAAACACGATGCCCATCGTGACCCAGCAGGCGATAATGGTGCCATCGATCGGCATTGCTCCCGCGGTGCCGACATCGGTGATCGTATAGCCGGACCCGATCAACCCGCTATCGGGCAAATCCCACAAGGTCGTGTATTCACCCATCCGCTCCAGCCAGCTATCGTCCTGGGTGCCGCGCCCCAGCGTTTCCAGCCGGCCGGTGATCATCTCGCCAAACGGGGTCAGCGTTCCCGCGACGATGAGGGCACCGGCCATGCCGCCCATGGCCCCGCCCGCCCGCGTGCGTGTCGAGCGAAACAGCAAGCAGAACACCATACCCGCCACCAGCGACAGCCAGGCCGTGCGATACGATGATAAAAGCACGCCGAGCGCCGCGGGCAGCATCAGCACCAAACCCTGCCAGCCCGGGCGCAAAAATCCC
This sequence comes from Rhodospirillales bacterium, assembly GCA_043758105.1. Taxonomy (GTDB): domain Bacteria; phylum Pseudomonadota; class Alphaproteobacteria; order Acetobacterales; family Acetobacteraceae; genus JANPPS01. The sequence continues at coordinate 5,182 of JAYVOF010000167.1, forward strand.
ACCAGCAACAGCCCGGCGGAGACGATCGTAGCGAAGCTCGCCGGCGAATTCATCGTGCCGAACACCCGGACGGCATAGGGCTCCGGCTGACCGATGGACAGGATGGTGGTGTATTGCATCCAGAACCGGTCCCAGTCCGGCAGCGCCACATATTGATAGATGGCGTAGAGCCCCGCGACCGGCAGGATGATCTGGAACACCCGCGCCGCCGCCTGCGCCAGGCCACGCTCCCCGCGCAGCATGAGGGCGAGCGCATAGATCAGCGGCGCAAACCATTTGACGGAGCCGGTTGCGGCGTTTTGGAAATCGCCCTGGAACATCGACAACATCGTGGCATACAGCACGCACCCGGCGACGGTCACCGCTGGCAGGACCGTACGGTCGATCCCGCTGCCGGGGCGAAGCAGGCGCAATAGCTCGGGCGCGGACATGAGCACGGCCAGTAAGGGACCCACCAGCATGATGCCGGATGGGTCATAGCCGGCCGACAAATCGACGACCCGGCGCAATAACGGCGCGAAGGCGAACAGGATCAGGCAGGATTGCAGGTGCGCCGCCGCACTTTGACGCCAGGCGAGGGCGCCGGCCGCGCCACATCCTAGCACGAACAGCGGACGCGCCACGCTGCCGAGCGAGGGGCCGATCACCGCCAGGACCGCCAGCAGCGCCGCCGCCGGCAGCCAGCCCGGCGCCACCCACCGCACCGACCGCAGGGTCAAGGCGATCATGCGGGCCGGGCTGATTGAAAGATGACTGATTGGCGGATGACATCGCCGAGGGCTGCCTGCATAGCGGCGACGCCATACACGGCGCGGGCCCTGGCTTCGGCCCGGGCGCACTGACCGTGGTCCGGCCGGTCCAGCACGCGGCGAAGGGCGGCGGCAAGCGCAGCCGCGTCTCCCGGGGGCACCAGCGTGCCGGAATTACCGCCGTCGAGGATTTCGGCCGCGGCACCGGAATCGCTCGCGATGACCGGCGTCCCGACCCGCATCGCCTCGACCAACGTGCGGCCGAACGGCTCGGGATCGACCGAGGGGTGGACCATGACATCGACGGCCTGCATCAGCGCGCCCACGTCGCTGCGTTGTCCCAGGAAATGGACGCGTCCGGCCAGGCCGGGCTGGGCGGCTTGCGCGCGCAACCGGGCCTCGTAGGCATCCTCATGGAACAGCGCACTGCCGACGATGACGCAGGAGGCGTCCGGGATTTGTGCGAGGGCGTCGAGCGCGACGTGCTGACCCTTCCAGGGGGCCAACCGGCTGAACACGCCGAACAGCTTGCCCTCCGGCAGGCCGAGCGCGGCGCGGGAGGGGGACGGCGGATCGGGGCTGATGTCCAGTCCGTTCACCACGATTTGGACGCGGTCCGCGTGGCCGCCCGCGGCCACGAAGGCACTCGCGGCGGCCTGGGACGGAACAATGACGCGCCACGTCCAATTGTTGGCGAGGCCGATCTGCAACCGGCGTTGCGCCGCGCCGAAATGCGCGTCATCGATGATGTCATGCAGGTGCCAAATCAACGGTACCCGCGCCCAGCGTGCCGCGAAGGCGGCGAGCACGAACGCCTTTTGCGAGTTGGCATACAGCACATCGAAACCGCGGGCGACCGAAGCCAATTCCGCCGCCACGCCCAGCAGCCGTCCGGCGAGGGGGAGCGCGGCGAGCAGATTGCTATCCCGTCGCACGCCGGACAGGCCGGCCCCCCACCGCGCCATGATGGTATGAAGACCCCGGTCGGCCAGCGCAGGCTGAAGCGGCCCCGCTTCGAACAAGAACGCGCTAGCACCGGCCCAGGGGATGACGGTATCGAGCAAGATCAGCTCGGCGCCCGAAATCACGCTGCTGTGGTTGACGAACAGTGCGCGAGGTTGTGGTGCCACCGGCAGGTTACGTGCGGTGAGGCGATGGTTCTCCGCCGCTATCACGCCGGTGCCATTAACCATGATTCATATAAACCTGCTGGCGGGCGGGTCGCCAATCATACAGCCGATGCTCGTTCGGATCGACCATCGTCAGCACCACGCCGAGAACGGTCCCGCCCGCTGCCCTCAGACCATCGATCGCGCCCGCAACCTCGGCCGAGGAGGTCTGGCCCCAGCGCGCACAGCACAGCACGCCATCCACCTGGGGGGCCAGCATGCGCGCATCCATCAACACCTCGGACGGCGGACTGTCGAGCAAGACGAGGTCGTAGCCATTGGCGCCGTGCAGCATTTCGGCCATCCGGCGGCCCATCAACAGTTCGGTCGATTCAGCGCAGGGCCGGCCGGCCGGGAGCGCATTGAGCAAGGCGGTCCGGGTCTGTTGCACCGCGTCCGCCGCCGTCACGTCACCGCGCAGCACATCCGACAAGCCCGGCCCATCGCGCAATCCCAGCGCCGCGGCAAAACTCGGGCGGCGCAAATCGCACTCGATCACCAGCACCCGGCGCCCGCTCTCGGCGATCAGCTGTGCCAGTGCCAGGCAGGTGAAGGTCTTACCCTCCCGCGGTTCGGCCGACGTGATGAGGATCTTACGGTTGGCGGTGCCCAGGCCCATCAGCACCAGCCGGGCATGCAGCATGCGGAGCGCGTCCTGTACTAGCGGCGAGCGCTGTGCCGAGCCCAGCAACTCCAGCAGGGCCGGGGCACCCCGGGGCACTCCGGGGATGCCGAACGGGATCAATTCCTGCATCCGCCCCTGCATCCGCCCCTGCATCCGGGCAGCGGTGACGGTTGGGATTTCTGCCAAAACCTGCGTTTGCGTCGCCTCCTCGACCGGGGCGGCGGCGCGGATGCGGAGGTCGGACACGTCACGCAAGAACGAAGCGGCGGCCGCCAGAATGGTCGCGAGCGTAAGGCCCGCGGCCAGGAACGGGCCGCGTTTCGGGAAGAACGGCAGCGTCGGCAATTCGGCCAGGCTGACCAAGCGCGTGCTGCCGGTCAGGACCCGGCGCTCGGTCTCAAGCTCGCTGGCGCGTTTGTAGAGGGTCTCATATTGACCGCGCTTGATCTCGACCGCGCGGACCATGTCGGCGATCGCGGCCTCCTTGTCGGTGGCGACGGTCACGGCGGCTTTCAGCTTTTCCTGCTCCGCGTTCAAGGCGGCGACTTGCGAATTGGCGGCCGATAGGGTGCGCCGGGCGCTCACGCCGACGCTGTTGGCCTCCGCCCGCAACTGCCCGCGCAAGCCGGCCTCCTGCTGCCGGAGGGCGAGGAGAACCGGGTGTTTCGGTCCGAGCGTCTGCGCCGAGCTCGCGATCTGCGCCACCACGGTGGCCAATTGCTGTTTGATGCTGGAGATCGCCAGATTATCCAGCGCGGCGCGGGAATCACCGGCGCCGCCGCCGTCCGAGCTCCCGCGGGCCGGGCTGGTCGGCAGGTCCACCGGGCCACCGCGCCCGAGTTCTTGCACCCGCGCTATGGCGTCCGCCCGCGAGCCCTGAGCGGCAGAAAGCTGCTGGCTGATGCTCGACAGCCGTTCCGAGCTAATGGGTGCCAGTTGCCCGCGCACCAGGCCGTTCTCGCGCCGGAAGGTTTGGATCTGCTCCTCATCGGCCCGCAGCGTGGTATCCAATTGCGCGACTTCTTTCCACAGCCATGACGCGGCGTCTTCGCGGCTTTGGGCGTTGATCTCCCGTTGATCGACCAGGAACACGGTAATCAACGCGTTGGTCAGCGTCCGCGCCACTTCGGGCAGGGCCGATTGATAGGCCACGCTGATCACCCGTGACCGTCCCACGGCTCCCACGCCGTAGCGGGACGAGACCCAGTCCAGCAACTTGGCGCTGTCGGGCGTAAGGCTATCGCATTTCGTTGCGCTGCCGAGCAGCCGGCCCAGGCTGAATTTCGACCCCGCTTCGTCATGCGCGCACTCCGTCTGGGCGGCGGCGGCGAAGCCGGGCTGGGCCATCGCCAGCCGGATCATGCGCGGCGACCGCAGCAGCAGCAGCTGACTTTCGAGATCGGCCGGGTCACCAAGTTTCTGCACCCAGGCGGCGGAGGCATTGCCGATATTAGGCTCTTGCTCGGCGATGATCACCGACCCACTCGCGCTATAGCGGGACGGCAGGACCATCAACACGGCGATAACGGCGGCGAGGGTCGTGATGAACACCGCGGCGAACAGCCACCGGCGCCGCCAGAGTTGCGCAAACAGCCCCGGACCCGGGCGATGCCGCGCGGAGGGCGGTTGCGGCTGGAATACGGCGAGGCTGCTGGGCGGATGGGAAAGCGGTCCGGGTCGGGGCATCACAGCCAAAGGGTCGCCATCCATGCTAGACGACCGCCCTGGCTTTGGCGGCACCCTGGGTGATCGGGATGGGGCGCACCGCGGCGCGGCGGTCTGGTGCCCGGGCGCGGGTGCGATCGAGTTCTTGTTTCATCCGGTCCATTTCCGCCTGTACGAACGCGGAAAATCTGCGTTCGAACAGGGTGGTAGTGAAGCGCAACGCCTGCGCATGGCAGTCATCGGCGTGAAAGACGTCACCGGCCGCGAGGAAGTCCCGGATGGTCACGGCGATGGTGCCGGGCTCTGCGTCGTCGAAGAACATTCCGGTGCGGGCGGGACCGTCCACGACGATCGTTTCCCGCGCGCCGCCGCGCCCCAGCGCCAGGACCGGTGCCCCCTCCCCCTGCGCTTCGACCGGGATGATGCCGAAATCTTCTTCGCCGGCGAAAATGAAGGCGCGGCTGGTGCCCATCAGCTTGCGCAATTCGGCATCCGTGACGAAACCCGCGAACGTGACGTTCGGCCCGGCGATCGCGCGCAGCCGCGCCTCCTCCGGGCCGGTGCCGGCGACGATCAGCTGTTGATCGGGCAACGCGGCAAACGCCTCCACCACCGCGCGGACGTTCTTGTAGGCCACGAGGCGGGAGGCGACCAAGAAGTGGCTGCCGCGCTGCCATTTCGGCGATTGCGCCGGGACGTCCACCGGGGGATAGATCACCTCCGCCTCCCGGCCGTACGCCTTGCCGATGCGCCGGGCGATGAAGGCGGAGTTGGCGATGAACGCGGTCACGCCCGGTGCCGTCCGCGTGTCCCAAATGCGCATATAATGCAGGATCAACCGCGCCACTGCCCCGCGAAGGCCGCCATTCAGCTTGCTTTCGCGCAAATATTGATGCTGCAAATCCCAGGCGTATCGCATGGGAGAGTGGACATAGGACACATGCACCTGATCGGGGCCGGTGAGTATGCCCTTGGCGACCGCATAGCTGCTGGAGATCACCAGATCATAGGGGCTGAGGTCCAACTGCTCGATCGCAAGAGGCATCAGCGGCAGATAGGCGCGATGCCGCCGGGAGATGCCAGGCAAACGCTGCATGAAACTGGTGATGGACCGGTCATAGCCAATCCAGGCGCGGTCGGCCGGCGGGAGCACGTCGAAGAGGGTAAAAACGTCTGCCCCCGGATAACAGCGGAGAATGCTGCGTAAAACACGCTCCGCCCCACCAAGGGTGTAGAGCCAGTCATGGACGATTGCTACCCGCATGGACCCGGTGACCCCACCCTCTGCTGGCTCCTTTATAACAAAATTCTCGCGTTTTTCAAAGCTGTTCCGCTCGATCTAAAATGTGAACAAATGTTGGACGCCGTGAACCTCATTGGAATACCTCCTATATAAAATGTTCGCGGTCCGGACCTAGTGCATGAACTTTCAAATCACCCAAGTCATTCGGGAATTCAGTACTGCCGGTGGCGCCGAAACGGTCGCATGGGAGCTGCAACGCGCCTGGACCCGGGCCGGAATGCGCAGCACCGTGCTGGCGTGCGTCACCGATGGCACCGGCGGCACCGCAGAAACCGGCACCATTATGTTGGTCAGCCCCTGGCTCTCCCGCATCGGCACCCGGGGCGCATGGCGCTATGCCGGACGATTGCTGGCGGTCCCCGGCTTCACGCTGGCCGCCACCTGGGCGCTCCGGTCCCGCCGGGACAGCGTGATCGTGAGCCATGGCGATAGCCTGAGTGGGGACGTCCTGGTCGTGCACGCGGTGAATAAAACCGCACTCCGGGCCAAACGGCGCGCCGGGCAATGGCGGTGGATGCTGAACCCGATGCATCTCTGGGTGGGAGTCAGGGACCGCTGGTTGTTCGGCGGCGGCGGCGCCCGGCCGTGGGACCGCCTACGGTTCGACACCGTCATCGCCGTGTCCAACCGGGTGCGGGACGAACTGGTCGAGGAATACCGCGTGCCGGCCGGGCGCATCCGCGTCATATCGAACGGCATCGCCCTGGACCGCTTTCAGCCCGATGCGGCGGCCGGGCAACGGGTGCGGCACGCGTTCGGCATCCCCGGCACGGCCAAGGTGATGCTGTTCGTCGGACACGAATTCAGCCGCAAGGGCCTGGCCTACGCCGTCGGCGCGCTGACGCGGTTGCCGGAGGATACCTGGCTCGTGGTGGTGGGTGCCGACGAGGGGGCCGCGTACCGGCGGCAAGCCGGAGCGGTGGCGCCCCGCCTGGTGTTCACCGGTCCGCGCACCGACCTTGCGGCCCTGTATAGCGCCGCCGACGCGTTCGTGTTCCCGACCGCTTATGAAACGTTCTCACTCGTATGTATGGAGGCCATGGCGTGCGGCGTGCCGGTATTCGCGACGGCGGTGGGCGGGATCGAGGATTACCTCGTTGATGGCGTTAACGGACGGTTCATCCCGCGGGACGAGGCGGGTCTGGCGGACATTCTGCGTCCCGCCCTGGCCGACCCCGCATCCCTCGCCAGCATGGGCGCCGCCGCCCGCCGGACCGCCGCATCATACGGCTGGGACGCGATCGGTGCGCAGTATATCGACGTGCTGCGTGAGGTTTGGGCGCAGAAAACCCGCTCCTGATGACGCCACCACGGCCGCGACCCACGCCGCCCAGTTCAGCGCTGCACGGTCCTGATCTTTGCCGTCGAGGGTGGCGCACCGGGCCGGGCGGGACCACATTCCGATCAGCATGGCACCTGCGCCCCCCATCCAGATCCGTACGAGCCGTGAGGGGGCGTTGACCTATCTGGTCGATTTCCCGCCCGACGCGTTGCCGCCGGTGCGCGGGCGGGACATCGCCGCCGCCTGGGACGCGGCACGTGATGCCGCGGCGGACGCGCTATGGGGCGCGTCCCGGCTGTTCCGCTTTCACCGTCCGGACGGCACGACGCTCGACCTTGCGCTGTCGGATGAAGACGCGCGGTGCTGGGCCGGGGCGGTCGATCACGTGGTGGGGATGCACTCGAGCTACGGCCTGTCGGTTTGCCTGCGGCTGCTGGCGTTGGTGGACCTGCTGGGCCGGGCCGCGTGGCTCGGCGCGCTGTTCCAGATTGGACGCGCCGGGGCGACGCTGCATCCCGCTTTGCTCACCGCCGCCGCCACGTCGGAGTTGACGGCAGAGGCGCGGTTCGATGAAACGCAATTCAGGGCGCGGCTCGACGACCTATCCCGTCTGGCTGCACCCGATTCAGGAGCCCTATCATGATGAACACGCGGACTGCCGTCCTATTATCCTTGTGTGCGCTCGCGTCCTGCCAGGGTGCTCCACCGCCGAGCCGTCAGGCGCGGGCGACCACGGCCGCGTGCCGGTCGGAGGTGGACCGGGTGTATGCGGCGCAGAACCGGTCCGACCTGACGGACCGGGACCAGCGTGACACCCCGCTATCCGGATCCTATTTGTCGGGCATCACCTCACGCGGGCTCAGCGCGCAATACCAGCGTGACACTGCGATCGACGATTGCCTGAACGCCACGCGGGGGCGGGATGGGGCGCGTGACATGAGCCCCGGGCCGGCCTTCGCACCCAAGTAGCGCCTCATGCAGAATTTGCCGGGCAAGGGTTGGGTGCTTTAAAGCTGCCGGCTCACGCCAGGGAGCGCAGCAATGAGCAAGATCATCCGGACCGAGGCCAGCAATATTCTATCCAAGGCCGTCGAATACCATGGCTTCGTTTTCACCCAGGGCGTGACCGCGCAGGACCTTAGCCAGGACATTACCGGGCAAACGACGGAAGTCCTGACCAGACTCGATGCGCTACTGGAACTGCACGGGACCGACAAGACTCGTTTGTTGCAGGCGCAAATCTGGTTGAAGGATATCAGGGACCGGGACGCCATGAACGCGGTGTGGTCCGCGTGGTTGCCGGAGGGGGCGGCCCCGGCCCGTGCGTGCGTGGAGGCGAACATGGCCGACCCGCGCCACTTGGTCGAAATTATGGTCACGACCTGTAAGTAGCTGGCATCGGCTCAGGCCGATTCTGGTGCGGTAGCGGCCCATTCGCCATAGTGTGACATATTTATCAACACACATATTCTTTTGTTACGACCCCGGATCACGCATCCGTGATTGGGACAACTGTCCTGTTCTGACCGGTTATCCACAGCGGCATTTCACGGAATCCTACCGTTTGTATCAATTCTCGCCCCTGCTGGTTGCCAGGTTTCACAAACCACCGTTACCCACCGTCACAAGCGAGTGACCAAAAAGGGGTTAGCGGATGTTGCAAGGATGGCTCAGCGCACGGGTTCAGACATGGGTTGCCGCCGGGGTGGTGACGATCGTGGCTGGAACCGCCGGTCCCGAAATTGCGATGGCGCGGTCCCATAACGGCTTCCGCACCGCCTCGAATTACGGCTACAGCACATCCGGACGCTCGCACGCCGGGACCATTATGGCCGGCATGGGATACCAGCGTTGGTATAGCAGTGGCCTGCAATGCGTGCCGTTCGCCCGGGACAATTCAGGCATCGAACTGACCGGCAACGCCAACACCTGGTGGAATGCGGCGTCCGGTGTGTATGAGCGCGGGGCCCGGCCCGAGGTTGGCAGCGTGCTGAACTTCCGCGCCAGCGGACGGATGCGGCTCGGCCATGTAGCCGTCGTGTCCAACGTCGTCGATAGCCGCACGGTGGAGATCGATCACGCCAACTGGTCCGGACGCGGCAGCGTCCGGCGGAACGTGCGGGTGGTGGACGTGTCGTCCGGCAATGACTGGAGCGCCGTACGCGTGGCGCTCGGCAGCGGCGATTACGGCAGCGTCTATCCGACCTATGGCTTCATTTATGACCGGCCCGACCGCGGCACCATGGTGGCCAATTCCGACGTGCCGGCCGGACGCACCACGATCGCCCTGAGCGCCCCGTCGCTCGACTTCCGCGCCCCGGCCGACCGCGTGCTGGGCAGCCTAATGCCGATGCAGGACGAGGAAGTGGCAGAAGCGTCGGACGATGCGCCGCGCAGCCGGCGCAGTGAATGGCGTCACGTGCGCAGCGTGCGATACAGCCACACCATGCCGATGACCCACTGGAGCCCGGTCAGCTATTCCAGCGCGCGGACCCGTGGTGCCCATGTGGCGCACGTTGTGGGCAAGCACGGACGCCGGCACACCTAACCGGGGCTCAGCTCACGCCGAGCATCCCAATCACGCCACCCGAAGCCAGCAGCAGCAGCGGGTGGGTCCTGGTGCCGAGAACGAGGGCCGCGGCGGCCAGCGTGACCAGCGCCGTGCCCACACCATGCGTGGTCGAAACCGCGAGCAGGCCGGCCGCAGCGATCACGAGGCCCACGGTCACCGGCACCAAACCGGCCTGAACCGCCCGGCGCCAGGGCCGGTCGCGGAACCGGTGCCAGGCGCTCGCTGTGCCCCAGGTCAGCAGGCTGCTGGGCCCCACCATCCCAAGTGACGCCGCCAACGCGCCGGGCACGCCCGCGACCTGGGCGCCGACGATGGTCGAGACCAGCATGTTCGGCCCCGGTGCCGCCTGCGCCAGCGCATACAGGGCGGCGAAATGCCCGGCGCCCATCCAGCGATGCACCTCCACCACCTGCCGCTGCATTTCCGGCAGCACCGATGACACCCCGCCGACCGCCAGCAACGAGAGCTGTGCGTATAACAGGCCGAGCTGGGTGACCGGGCCGCTCACCGTCCGCGCGCCAACCAGACGCTGAACGGCGCCAGCGCCAGCATGGTCGGCAAAAGCGGCAGGCGCAGGCCTGCCACCGCCAGCACCGCCAAGGCCGCCACGCCGAGGCCGGCCCGGTTCCGCCGCAGCGGCCAGGCGATCTTGAGCGCCGTCCCCAGTACGAGGCCCGACGCGGCAGCGGCCAGGCCGATGAAGGCGTGCTGCACCACCGGGAGGTCGCCATACCGGCCGTACAGCCCGGCCAGGCCGATCGCGATCCCGATCGGTGCCGCCAGCAGCCCGGCGATCGCAACCAGCGCGCCCGCCGCCCCGTGGAACCGTGCACCCAGTGCGACGCTCAAATTGCAGATGTTGGGGCCGGGTAGGAACTGACACAGCGCCAACAAATCGTTGAACTCGATCGGCGTCAGCCAGCGGCGCTCCTCCACGATCATGCGGCGCGCGATCGGCAGGACGCCGCCCACGCCCATGATCCCGGCCAGGAAGAACCCGGTGAACAGGTCCCGCAAACGGGGCGGGGGCATCAGCGCACGAGGTTGGGCGGCGTGCGTCCTGCAAGCACCGCGTCGATCCCGTCCAGTACCACATGGCCCATCCGGTCCCGCGTCTCCCGCGTCGCACTCCCCAGATGCGGCAGCACGACGACGTTCTCCAACGCAAGAAGGGCCGGGTGCACCGCCGGCTCATTATTATAGACATCGAGCCCAGCGGCCGCGACCTGGCCGGATGTCAGCGCCTCCACCAGCGCCAGGTCATCGACCAGCGTGCCGCGCGCCGCGTTGGCGATGATAGCGCCGCGCGGTAGGCGGGCGATGCGGGCGGCGTTGAGCCAGTGCTTCGTCCCCTCCCCGCCCGGCGCGTGCATCGACAGCACGTCGCAGACCGGCAGAAAACTGTCCTCGGTCGCGTGATAGGTGGCGCCGTGCTCGAGCTCCGGCGGCAGGCGCTGCTGGTCGAGGTAATGCACGTCCATCTCGAAGCCGCGCGCCATCTTCGCCAGCTCCCGCCCGATCCGGCCGAGTCCGAAAATGCCGAGGCGGCGTCCGGCGACCCCCGTGCCCAACAGCTGCGTGGGCGCCCAGCCGGTCCAGTGCCCGGCGCGGACCATGCGCTCCCCCTCCCCGGCCCGGCGTGCGGCGGCCAGGATCAGCAGCATCGTGCACTCGGCAGTGGCGACACTCAGCACGTCCGGCGTGTTGACGATTTTGATACCGCGCGCGGTGGCGGCCGGAATGTCGATATGGTCATAGCCGACGCTGAAGGTGCCGATCACCCGGACGGTCTCCGGCAGCGCGGCGATGGTGGCGGCATCCATCTTTTCCGCCGGGCAGCACAGGATTGCGGCGGCACCCTGCGACCGCTCGATGATCTCGGGCCCGGTGACGCGGTGGTCATCGGCGTTGAGGCGCGCATCATACGTCTCGGACGCCCGCGCCTCGATGCCGGGCGGAAGCCGGCGGGTGATCAGCAGAATGGGTTTTGGCATGGATCAGCTCCAGAGCGGGTCGATGGCAGGCTTGCCGGACAGCACCGCGGCGAGGTTATCCAGGGTGCGGAAGCCCATGGCGTTGCGGGTCTCGATCGTGGCGCTGCCGGCGTGAGGCGTGAGGAACACGTTGGGCAGTGCGGCCAACCGCGTGTCGAAATCGGGCTCCCGCCGGAACACGTCGAGCCCGGCGGCGAAGAGTTGGCCAGAGGTCAGCGCGTCGATCAGCGCGTCCTCATCCACCAGCGTGCCGCGGGCGGCGTTGACCAGCACCGAACCGCGCGGCATGAGGCCGATGGTCTCGGCGTTCATCATCTTGTCCGTCGCGGCCCCGCCCGGCGCGTGGAGCGACAGCAATTGTGCCCGGGGCAGCAGCTCCCGCAGCGTCGGCACGAACTCCGCGCCGTGTTCCAGCGCCGGGTCCACGCGGGCGACGTCGGTGTAGATCACTTTCATATTGAACCCGCGTGCCCGGGCAGCCATGGCGCGTCCGATGCGGCCGAAGCCCACGATGCCAAGCGTCTTGTTGCTGGCCTGGATACCCAGCATGTCCCGCATGCCGAAACTCTGCCGCCAGCCGGCGCGCATGATGGCGGTATGCTCCCAGGTCCGCCGGCAGGCGTTCAGCAACAGGGTGAAGGCGAGGTCGGCGGTGCAGTCCGTCAGCACTTCCGGCGTGTTGGTGACGATCAGCCCGCGGGCGCGGGCGGCACCGACGTCGATATGGTCGAAGCCGACGCTGCAGGTGCTGGCGACACGGACCCGGGGCGGCAGGTGGGCGATCAGGTCGGCGTTGAGTTTGAGGTTGCTGCTAAAAAACAGACCCTCGGCCTCGTGCTCTTCCAAGGCGAGGATCACCTCGTCCGGCGTCATGTCGTGGGTGTCGGAGATTTGCGCGTCGAACTCGGCTTGGGCACGTTCGGTGACGGCGTGGGGAACGGGGCGGGCGACGAGGATACGGGGCTGGGACATGGCTTTCTCCTGTGGCCTGCACCATGGCCGGGGTTGCGGTGGGGGAGAAGGGGCGGCAGGCTCGCGACATGCCGGATACTCGCCTGGCCGTCGATATCGGCGGCACCTTCACCGATCTCGCGCTCGAATGGAACGGACGCCGGGCGACCGCCAAAGTGCTGACGACGCCCGCCGAACCGGAGCGGGCGGTTTTGGACGGGGTGGCCGCCATTTTGGCCGATGCCGGGGTGGGCGTGGCGGACCTCACGATGCTGGTGCACGGTACAACGCTCGCGACCAACGCGCTGATCGAGCGGAAGGGGGCCCGGACCGCGCTCATCACCACCGCGGGGCACCGGGACGTGCTCGCGATGCGGAACGAGAGCCGGTACGACCAGTATGATCTGAACATCGTCCTGCCGGAGCCGCTGGTGCCGCGGTATTTGCGGTGGCCAGTGCCCGAACGGCTGGATCACGCCGGGCGGGTGCTGTTGGCGTTGGATGAGGCGACGGTGCGGGCGCTGGACCTCGATGGGGTCGAGAGCGTGGCGGTGGGGTTCCTGCATAGCTTCGTGAACCCGGCGCATGAGCGGCGGGTGCGGGATATTCTGGCGGAGATGCGGCCCGGTCTGCCGGTATCCCTGTCGTGCGAGGTCTCGCCCGAGATGCGGGAATGGGAGCGGTTCAGCACGACGGCGGCCAATGCGTATGTGCAGCCGTCGATGGCCGGCTACCTGCGCCGGCTGGAGGCGGGGTTGCACGACATGGGGCTGGCGGCGCCGATGTTTCTGATGCTGTCGGGCGGCGGGTTGACCACGATCGAGACGGCGTGCCGGTTTCCGATCCGGCTGGTGGAAAGCGGGCCGGCCGGCGGAGCCATCTTCGCCGCCGACATTGCGCGGCAGTGTGGGCTCGACCGGGTGCTGAGCTTCGACATGGGCGGGACCACGGCCAAGGTTTGTCTGATCGACGACGGCCAGCCGCAAGCGTCCCGCACGTTCGAGGTGGCGCGGATCGGGCGGTTTCAGCGGGGATCGGGCCTGCCATTGCGCATACCGGTGATCGAGATGGTGGAGATCGGCGCGGGCGGCGGCAGCCTCGCGGGCGTGGATGGGTTGGGGCGGATTACGGTGGGGCCGGAGAGCGCCGGGGCGTCACCGGGGCCGGCGTGTTACGGCCGGGGTGGGGCGCGACCCGCGGTGACGGACGCGAATTTGCTATTGGGCCGCTATGACCCGCAGCGTTTCGCGGGCGGCACGCTGACGCTGGACCCATCCGCCGCCGCCCTCGCGATGGCGGCGGTGGCTGGGCCGTTGGGCGTCGATGCCGGGATGGCGGCGCTGGGCGTGGTGGAGATCGTGGACGAGAACATGGCCAACGCGGCGCGGGTCCATGCGGTGGAGAGCGGCAAGAGCTTCGAGGGCCGTACGCTGATCGCCTTCGGCGGCGGCGGGCCGGTGCACGCGTATCGGGTGGCGGAAAAGATCGGCATCGACCGTGTGCTGGTGCCCACGGGCGCCGGGGTGGGGAGTGCGCTCGGATTCTTGCGGGCACCGGTCGCGTATGAGGTGGTGCGGAGCCTGTATCAACGGCTGACCCGGTTCGATGGCGCGGCGGTCGAGGCTTTGTTGGCAGACATGGCGGCGGAGGCCGCTTCCGTCGTGGGCGGCGGGGCGGTGCGGAGCCGGACGGCGTATATGCGGTATGTCGGCCAGGGGCATGAGATCCCGGTGGCATTGGAGGCGGTGGATGCCGAAACCCTGCGGGCGGCGTTCGACCGGGAATACACAAGGTTCTACGACCGCCCGGTGCCGGGATCGGATGTGGAGATCATGAGCTATGCCGTGGTGGTCGAGAGCCCTCTCCCGCTGGCGGGAGAGGGTTGGGTGAGGGTGGGGTCTCACGCGCTTGGGTCCGGTCTTGGGACCCCACCCTCACCCCGGCCCTCTCCCGCCAGCGGGAGAGGGGGAAGAAAGCTTGCCGTGCTCGATACGGCGTCGGGCGTGGTGTCGGAATGGCCTGTGTATGAGCGGGCCGATCTGACCGGGACGGTGCACGGGCCGGCCATCGTTGCGGAGGCGGAAACCAGCACCCTGGTCGGTCCCGGCTGGACGCTGACGGTGGACCGCCACGGCTATTTGGACATGCGGCGATGATCGAAGACATCCAGCGCCAGGTCATGTGGAACCGGCTGCTCGCCGTGGTCGAGGAGCAGGCGCAGACGATGATCCGGACCGCGTTCAGCACCACCGTGCGCGAGGCGGGGGATTTGAGCGCGGGCATTTTCGACGTCACCGGGCGCATGTTGGCGCAGGCCGTCACGGGGACGCCGGGGCATGTGAACTCCATGATGGAGAGCGTGGGGCATTTCCTGCGCAAGTTCCCGGCCGGCACCCTGCAGTCCGGCGATCATCTGATCACCAACGACCCCTGGCTCGGCACCGGGCATCTGCATGATTTGACGGTGGTGACGCCGGCGTTCCATCGCGGCCGGCTGGTCGCGCTGTTCGCCAACACCGCGCATGTGATCGACGTCGGCGGGCTCGGCATGGGGCCGGAGGGGCGGAGCGTGTTCGAGGAGGGGCTGTATATCCCGATCGTCAAATGCTTCGAGGCCGGGCGGCCGAATGCCACGTTCTTCGACTTTCTCCGCATGGGCACGCGGCTGCCGGTGGAGCTGGAGGGCGACGTTTATTCCCTGTGTGCCTGCAACGATGCGGGGATCCGCCGCCTGTCCGCCATGCTGGAGGAGTTTCGGCTGGACGGAATCGAGGCGTTGGCGACTTTCATCCTCGACAGCAGCTTGCGGGCGACGTTGGCCGAAATCGCCCGCATTCCATCCGGGCGCTACACGGCGGATATCTGGTCGGACGGCTATGAGGCCCCGCTCAAGCTATGTGCGGCGATGACGGTGGCGGCGGACCATATTGCGGTAGATTTTGCCGGCACGTCCGGGCGGTCCGGGCGCGGGATCAACGTGCCGGCGGCCTATACGCGCGCCTATGCCAGCTTTGGCATCAAATGCGTGGTGGCCCCCGGCATCCCGAACAACACGGCAAGCCTGGCCCCGTTCCGGTTCAGCATCCCGGATGGCTGCATCCTGAACGCGCCCCGCCCCAGCGCCGTCGCGGTCCGGCACGTGGTGGGGCAGTTGCTGCCGGACCTCATGATGTCCTGCTTGCATCAAGCCGTGCCGGACCGGGTGACGGCGGAGGGGTCGTCGTGTCTGTGGAACCCCCCCTTGCGCGGCGGCCCGATTGTGACGCCGGGCTCGGATTTGCCGGATTTCGAGGTGATCACCTTCAACTCCGGCGGCACCGGCGCGCGTCCCACCCGGGATGGGCTGGACGGCACGGCGTTTCCTTCGGGCGTCAGGACCATGCCGGTGGAGGCGACGGAGAACGTGGCCCCGGTCGTGTTCTGGCGGAAAGAGCTGCGCCCGGGCAGCGCCGGGTTGGGACGGATGCGGGGCGGGTTCGGCCAGGTGATGGAGATCGGCGCAGCGGGTGACGCGTCCTTTGTCTGCAACGCGGTATTCGACCGGGTCGGCCATCCGCCGCGGGGGCGGGAGGGCGGCGGGGATGGTGCGCCCGGCGTGGTGCGGCTGGCGTCCGGCGCGGTGTTGCCGACCAAGGGGTATTTGGTGATCCCGGACGGGGAGCGGCTGGTGCTCGAACTCCCCGGCGGGGGCGGATTCGGGCCGGCGGCGGAGCGGGCTTCAGCGGCCATCATGTCTGATGAGCGCGACGGTCTAACGTGATAACCCTCTCCTCCGCGTCTTTGTGTCTCTGTGTCTCTATGTCTCTGTGTCTCTGTGTCTCTGTGTCTCCGTGTTGGTCTTTGCTTGTCGCTTTTTCAACACAGAGACACAGAGGAAGCCGGAGAGGGATAAACCTTGTCCTATGATCTGATCATCCGCGACGCGACGATCTTAGACGGCACCGGCGCGCCCCGCACCCAAGGTGATATTGGCGTAACCGGTGACCGGATCGCGGCCGTGGGTGACCTCGGAGCGGCACGCGGCGAGCGGGAGGTGATCGCAACCGGCCTCGCCCTCGCCCCCGGTTTCATCGATGCGCATACGCATGACGACCGCGCCGTGCTGTGCGGGCCTTCGTGCATGCTGTGTAAGATGAGCCAGGGGGTCACCACCGTCGTCGTCGGCAATTGCGGCATCAGCCTGTCGCCCGTCCGCATGACCCGCCGCCCGGTGCCGCCGCTCGATTTGCTGGGCGACGAGAGCTGGTGGGTGTTCGACAGTTTTGCCGAATACGCCGAGCGGCTACGTACCAATCCGGCACCGGTCAACACGGTGGCGCTGATCGGGCATATGTCGTTGCGGATGGAGGCCCTAAAGGGTGACGTGTCCCGGGCGGCGACGGACCGGGAGGCGGAGCACATGCGACGGCGGCTGGCTTCGTCACTGGCGGAGGGCGCGTCCGGCTTTTCCACCGGCCTCTGGTATGCGCCGAACCACCCGGCGCCGACCGAGGAGGTGATCGCCGTCGCCGAAGCACTAAGGGCCGCAGGCGGACTCTATGTCACCCACATGCGGGACGAGGGCGAAGGGGTGCTGGAGTCGATCGAGGAGACGCTGCGGATCGGGCGCGAGACGGGGGTGCCGGTGGTGATCAGCCATCATAAATGCGCCATGCCGGAGAATTACGGACGCTCGGCGCAAACCCTCCCCGCCATCGATGCGGCGGCCCGGCACCAGGCCGTCGATTTCGACGTCTATCCCTACGCCGCTGGGTCCACGGTCCTGATGCCGGGGCGGGTCCGTCCCGATGTGCCGGTCAAAATCACCTGGTCCGTGCCGCATCCGGAGCACGCCGGGCGCATGCTGGCGGACCTCGCGACCGAGTGGGTTCTGACGCTGGCGCAGGCGGCGGAGCGGCTGTTGCCGGCTGGGGCGATCTATTTCCAGATGGACGAGGCAGACGTGCAGCGGATCTTGGCGCATCCCCGCAGCATGGTCGGCAGTGATGGCTTGCCGCATGACGCATTCCCCCATCCGCGGCTCTGGGGCACGTTCCCGCGCGTGCTGGGGCATTATGCGCGCGACCTTGGGTTATTCAGCCTCGAAGCCGCGGTCCATAAGATGACCGGGCGCACCGCGAGCGTGTTCGGGCTGCAGGACCGCGGCGTCATCCGCGCCGGGGCCTATGCCGATCTGGTCTTGTTCGACCCGGTCACCGTGCGCGACGCCGCCACCTATGCCGAACCGGCCCGGACGAGCGAGGGGATTAGCGAAACCTGGGTGAACGGGATGAGCGCGTATGTGCACGGCCAGGGTGCCAGCGCGACCCCGTCGGGGCGGCTGATAACGCGGGGACGGCCCTGAACTGTTGCGCGAAAGACACTGTCACCGTTCTAGTGTGACTTTTTCGGTTCAAGCATTGATGCCACACAAACCGCGGACCATAACCGCATCATTCGGGACCAATGAGCCCCGCATGCCCGACCCGAGAAGTATTCATCATGATCCGCATTCTGTCCGTAACCGCCGCCGCCCTGCTGATGACCGCCGTGGCCGCCCCGGCCTTCGCCGCCAGCCATCATCACTATCGGCACCATTCCATGCACTCCATGCGCTCCATGCACCACATGAGCCGTGGCCACGGCATGGCCCGCATGAATGCGGCCCCGTCCGGCGAAGCCGCCACCGACCAGCTGAACCAGCAGAGCCTGGGCAACGCTCGCGGCGCCCAGTAATTCCAAGCGCCTGACTTTCCGGCATTCCTCTCTTGTGGGGAGGGATGCCGGGCCGGACGCTTATGGCGTCAATGCCCGATGTCGTGCGGTGCGGCAGTGGAGCGCAGCTCCCGATCGGCCATGCCCGCCGCGATCCCCACCGCGACCAGCAACAGGCCGCCGCACACTGCAAACGCCAGCTGAAATCCAGACACGAGCGCCAGCCGCGCGACGCCGAGTTCTAGGCCGCCCAGCGCGGCGAACCCCTCCGCGCCGCCCCGCAATGCGCCCAAATCCACCGTGCGCGCCACCCCTGCCGCATGCAACCCGGCATTGAACCGCGCCGCCAGTAACGACCCCACCAGCGTGCTGCCGAACGCGCCGCCCATGGACCGCAGGAACAGCAACGATCCCGTCGCGGCACCCACGTCCCCCTGCGCGGCCGTGTTCTGCACCTGCACCAGCACCGCCGGCATCGTGGCGCCGATGCCGCATCCCACGAAAAAGCTGGCGGCCAACACCCCCCAAACCGGGGGTCCGAGGGCCAGGCTGAACAAACCCGCGACGCTCAGCCCCAACGACACCAGCACGATGTTTTTCGTGCGGCCCAAACGGCGCGCGATCTGGCCGGCGGTGAACGCCCCCATCACGGTGGATATCATGAAGGGCAAGACCAACAGGCCCGACCCGGACGCATCCACCCCGATCACCAGCTGAAAATACAGCGGTAGCAAAAACGTCACGCCGAACAGGCCGAGCGAGGTGAAGAACGCGATCATCACGCCGCGGAGGAACGTCGGATTGCCGAATAGCCGTGGCGGCAGAATCGGGTCCCGCGCGCGCCGCTCATGCCAGATCAACCCGGCCAATAAGACCGCCGCCAGAACGGAAATGCCCACCACCGGCGATGACGCCCACGGGAACTCGACCCCGCCCCAGCTCAGCACCATGAGGCACGCGGTCACGCCGCCCACCAGCAGCGCCGCACCGGTCCAGTCGATCACCGCGTCCCGGCGCACCACCGGCATGGTGCGAAGTGCCCGGTTGCAGAGGAACATCGCGGCCAGCCCCAGGGGCAGGTTGATCCAGAACACCCACCGCCACGACAGATGATCCGTGGTCCAGCCGCCGATCAGCGGTCCGCCGACGGAGGCGATGCCCCACATGGACGCCATGTATCCCTGATACCGCCCCCGCTCCCGCGGCGACACCACGTCCGCGATCGCCGCCTGCGCCATCGACATCAGCCCGCCGCCGCCCAGGCCCTGCAACGCGCGGGCCCCGATCAGCTGCGGCAACGTCTGGGCCGCGCCGCACAGCATGCTGGCGACGATGAACAGCGCGATCGCCGGCAGCAGCAGCGCCCGGCGGCCATAGATGTCCGACAATTTGCCATAGATCGGCGTGGCGGCCGTGCTGGTCAGCAAATAGGCGGTGACGATCCACGACAGATGGCCAAAGGCATTCAGCTCACTGGCAATGGCCGGGACGGCGGGGATCACGACCGTCTGGTCCAGCGCGGCCAGCAGGATGCAGAGCATGATGCCGGTCACCACCCGCGTGATCTGGGCGTGGGAATATACGGGGGGTGGAGTCACATCCATCACATCGGCTTACGCCAGTATAACGACCGGGTCAGCCCTACTAGAAGGGAGAGGGTCGGGATGAGGGAAACAACGCGCGCAACTTTCCGATCACGGATCCGGCACAAATGCCTTCGCCGAAGCCAGTGCGTGTCGTTTCCCTCACCCCGGCCCTCTCCCGAGGGGAAAGGGGGAAGTGAGGAGTTTGTCCAAAATGACGGCGCGTTGGGCGTAGGTGTGGTCGGCCAGCACGCGGGCGTGGGCGGCCTGACCGATGATGTGAGCGCGGGCGGGGGTGAGGTGGCGCAAATGCTCGGCCACGTCCGCGCCGTCCCGCGCCACCAGCACTTCCGTGTCCGGCTCCAGAAACAGCTCGATCCCCTCCCAGGCATCGGTTATCAGGCACGCCCCTGCCCCGGCGGCCTCGAACACGCGGGTGGCGGGGGAGAAGCCGGTCTGGGCCATGCTGTCCCGCGCCACGTTCAGCACCGCCAAGGCGGAGCAATTGAACGCGTTGTGGTCCGCGGTGCCGACATGGCCGATGGCGCGGACGTTGGCGGGCATGGGCTTACCATGCCAGCCATTCCCGCCCAGCAAGAACGCCCGCTCCGGACAGCGTGCGGCCGCGTCCAGGAAGAACGCTTCCACCCGCGCCTCCCGGTCCGGCAGGCGGTTGGCGAGGAAGGAGAGGTCGGCGGTAAAGCGGGGGTCGGCGGGGGCCGGATGATGGGTGACCGGGTCGAGCGCGTTGTAGATTGGCACGCAGCGTTTTGCGCCCAGCGCCAGATAGGCGTCGATCACCGGCGGGCCGCCACCATAGGTGAGCACGAGGTCCAGTTCGCGCAACGCCGCGTGCATCGGGTCCGCCGGGTTGGCGCGGATGGTATCGAGCGTGGCGGCGGCGTCCACGTCCATGAACACCCTGAGCGCGCCGGGGCGGGCGTGGGTGAGGATGCCGCGCAGCAACTCGTCATCGAACACGCCGACGCCGCTGGCTTTGATCACCACATCCGCCTGCCCGGCTTCCGCCAAGACGGCCGCCAGGGCCTCGGCGGTGACGGGATAGACGACCGAGCGGGCCCAGGCGGGCGGCGCGATGTCCCGGTGCGCCTGCCGGTCGAACGCGTCCGGTTCGTAGAACGTGATCTGATGACCCAGCAGCGCCATCGCGCCGAGCAGGCCGCGGTAATAGGTGGCGGCACCGTTCCAATACGAGGACAGCAGGCTCGAGCCGTAAATCGCAATGCGCATCAGGTCATTCCCACAATGGCCAATAATTCGTCCACCCGGTGCGCGCAGGTGTGCCGGGCCCGGATGGTGGCGAGGCCGTGTGCGGTGAGCGACGCCCGTAACGCCGGGTCGGAGCGGAGCGCTGTGAGATGGGTGCGCATCTCTGCCCCGTCCCGGGCCACGAGAAAATCCTCACCCGGCGTGAACAGGCCCTCGCTGTCCAGCCAGGGGGCGGAGATCAATGGGATGCCGCAGGCCAGCGCCTCGAACACCCGGATGGTCGGTATGCCCGGCAGCACCGTGGTGTAAAACCGGCGCGGCACGTGGATGCTAAGCAGCCGGCGCGCGAAAATTTCCGGCGCGCGGGGGTTGGGCAACCACCCGCGATAGGCGGCGCCGTAGCGGGCCAGCAGCGCCTTC
>JAYVOF010000168.1:0-3719 GCA_043758105.1 Rhodospirillales bacterium
GGGCACGGTGTTGGACGGGGCACCGGTATTGGCCTGCTCGGCGCTGACCGGGGACGGCATGGCGGCGGTGCGGGATGCACTCGAACGGGCGGCGGCCGATCTGCCGTCGCGCACCATCACGGGTGGGTTCCGCCTGGCGCTGGACCGTGCGTTTAGCCTGCCGGGCGTCGGCCTGGTCGCGACCGGGACGGCGCATAGCGGGACGGTGACCGCCGGGCAGCGGCTGGTGCTGTCGCCGTCCGGGCTCGAGGTTCGCGTCCGCGGCCTGCACAGCCAGAATGTGGCGTCCGAGCACGGTCAGGCCGGGCAGCGGATTGCGCTCAACATCACCGGCCCCCGGCTCGAAAAAGCGCATGCCACGCGCGGCGCTTGGCTCACCGACCCGGCGCTCCATGCACCCACCACGCGGCTCGACGCCCGGCTCCGCCTGCTGCCCGGCGAGGCGCGGGCGTTGCGGCATTGGACGCCCGTGCACGTCCATCTGGGTGCCGCCGACCTCTCAGGACGCATCGGCCTGCTGGAGGATCGTGCGCTGGAGCCGGGCGGCACGGCCTGGGTGCAGCTCGTGCTGGATACGCCCACCGTCGCGGTCTATGGCGACCGGTTCGTGATCCGCGATCAGTCCGCCACGCGGGCGCTGGGCGGCGGGCACGTCGTGGACCCCCACCCGCCCCAGCGCGGCGCCCGCAAGCCGGAGCGGCGGCGGGTGTTGGTGGCGCTGGATCACGCGGACCACGCCACGGCGCTGCACGAATTGCTGGCCGAGATGCCGGCCGGGCTCGACCTCGAAGGGTTCCGCCGGGTGCGCAACGTGACGGCGGACGAGCTGACGGCGCTGGGCGGCGACAGGGGGCCCGGGGAAATGGTTCGATTGGGCCCGCTCGGTTTCGCCCCCGCCCCATATGCCGCGCTGCAGGCCCGGGTGTTGGGGGCGATGGCTGAGCACGCGGCCGCACAACCCGACAGCGCCGGGTGCGGGGCGGAGGAGCTGCTGCGCCGCCTGCCTGTCGCCTTCCGCGTCGCCGGGCGGGCAGCATTGCGGGATTTGGTGGAGGCCGGATCGCTGCAACGCTACGGCCCCTTGCTGCATTTGCCCGGCCATGAGATCCGCCTAACGCTGGCCGAGGAGAGCCTGTGGGAGGAAATCCAAGACGTTTTGCGCCCATCCGGTATGGACCAACCGCGTCTGAGTTTTCTGGCCGAGCGCTTGCAGGTGAAAGATGAAGAGCTGCTGCCGCTGGTACGAAAGCTTGCCGGAATCGGGCGGCTGTCCCGGGTGTCGCCCCATTATTACGTGCTGCCGGAGGCGCTGACCCGGCTGGCCCAGGCGGCGGAATCGGTGGCTGGCGAGAGCCCGGGGGGTATCCTGACCGTGGGCCGGTTCCGCGAGGCGACGGGCATCGGTCGCCACATCACGATGCCGGTGCTGGAATTTTTCGACAAGGTGGGCCTCACCACCCGCCGGGTGAATGGCCGCGTCGTGCGTCCGGGGCGGGCGGCGCTGTTCGAGGGCGCGGCGTTTTGACAGCGGGCGCGGGCTTGCTACGGTCCGCCCATGGAGGGGAATCGCTCCCTGGTGGGACGTCCGGACTTCAAATCCGGGTGGGGTCGTAAGACGGTCCTTGGTGGGTTCGACTCCCACTCTCCTCCGCCATAAAGGAGCCCGATGTCCGAGGTCCGCGCCCGCCCGCCTTCCGTCGATGCCCTGTTGGGGTCGGTGCCGTTCGTGGCGCTGGCGGACGAATTCGGCCGCATCGCCACGCGGGATGATCTGCGCGCCGTATTGTCCGGCCTGCGCGGCCAGGGTGGTCCGGTGCCGGACGGTCCGGCCCTGGCCGCGCTGTGCCGAACCCGCCTGGCCGCGCTCACGCAGCCGTCGCTCCGTCCGGTGTTCAACCTCACCGGTACCGTGTTGCACACCAATCTCGGCCGCGCGCCCCTGCCGCCCGAGGCCGTCCAACGCATCGCCGAGACCGCCGGGGCGTGCACGCTGGAATACGATTTGACCAGTGCGGCCCGCGGACACCGGGACGTCCACCTCGAAAGCCTGCTGTGCCGCCTCACGGGGGCCGAGGCCGCCACGGTCGTGAACAACAACGCAGCCGCCGTGCTGCTGCTGCTGAACACCCTCGCCCGCGGCAAGGAGGCCATCGTCTCCCGGGGCGAGCTGGTGGAGATCGGCGGCTCTTTCCGCATCCCCGACATCATGCTGCGCGCCGGTGCCCGGCTCCGCGAAGTCGGCTGCACCAACCGCACCCATCCGGCCGATTTCACCGACGCCATCGGCCCGGACACGGCGCTGGCCATGAAAATCCACACGAGCAACTACGAAATCCAGGGTTTTACCGCGTCCGTCCCCGAAGCCGACCTCGCCGCCATTTGCCGCGCCGCGAACATCCCGTTCGTGAACGACCTGGGCAGCGGCACCCTCGTGGACCTCGGCCACTGGGGCCTGCCGCCCGAGCCCACGGTGCGGGACGCGGTCAAGCACGCGGATTTGGTGACGTTCAGCGGGGATAAGCTGCTGGGCGGCGCGCAATGCGGCTGCATCGTCGGGCGCGCCGACCTCATCAAACAAATCCGCCGCAATCCGCTCACCCGGGCGCTTCGCCTCGGTAAGCTTACGATCGCGGCGATGGAGGCGGTGCTGCAGCTGTATTTGAACCCGGACACGCTGGCTGCACGCCTGCCGACCCTCCGCCTGCTGACCCGGACGCAGGCCGACATCCTGGCCGCCGCGCACCGGATCCAGCCGCCGCTGTCCCGCGCCCTCGGTCCCACCGCGCACGTCACGGTCGAGCCGTGTGCCAGCCAGATCGGCAGCGGCGCCTTGCCGCTCCGGACGCTGCCCAGCGCCGGCCTCGCGCTGACGCCCACCAAAACGGGACGGGGCGAGGGGCGCTGGCTGGACCGCATGGCCGCCGCCTTTCGCGCCCTCCCGGCACCGGTGATCGGCCACATCGCCGAGGGCGCGCTCCGGTTCGACCTGCGCACGCTGGAGAACGAGGCCGCGTTCCTCGCACAATGTCCGGCTCTGGGTCCGGCTCTGGGTCCGGCGCTGGGTCCGGCGGCGGCCTTGATCTAGGGCTGCTCCCGATACTGGCCGTCGCCGTCCCAGACATACATGGCGTAGCGCGCGTTCTTCAGGTCGCCCTTATTGTCGAATGCAATGGGGCCGAGCACCGTGTCGATCGGACGCCCGCTTCGCAACACCGCGGCAATCCGGTTCGGCTCGACGCTTCCGGCCACCGCAGCGCCCGCCATAATGACCTGCACGGCCGCGTAGGTGTATAATGTATAACCCTCGGGATTGAACCCGCTGGCCAGCAACCGTTGCACCACCTGCCGGGCGGCCGGGTTGTCCCGCGGCTCAGGCGCGAAGGCCATCAGCGTGCCCGCTACGTCTGGCCCGGCGATGGCCCAGAAATCCGGCGTGACCAGGCTGCCATTGGTCATCAGCACGGCCGCGACCCCCCGGGCCCGCATTTGCCGCACCAGATGCTCGGCCTCGACCGCATATCCGGCGAAGTAAAGGATGCTGGGATTGATACGCTTGATGTCCGCAAGGAGCGCCGGCGGCACGTCCTCCCCCGGGGTCATGGTGCCATCGAGCACGGACGGAATCCCCTGTACTTGCAGCGCGGCGCGGACCTGTTCCGCTTGGGCGAAGCCATACACCGTCTGATCATTGATCACCGCCACCCGCGCGCCGCGGTGAC
>JAYVOF010000169.1:0-10660 GCA_043758105.1 Rhodospirillales bacterium
GCTCAAGCCACTGGTGGCGGTGGTGAGGCCGGCGGCCTGGCGGGCTGCGTCCGCCCGTTGTTCGGCCATGTCCCGCTGCTGCGCGGCGCGGCCCATGTCCCGCTGCGCCTTGTTCAGCGCATCCCGGGCGCCCTTGAGCTTTTCGCCCGCGGCGGCGTAGGTGCTTTCGAGCGAGTGTAGGAAATCCCCGGCGTCCGCCGCCTCCTGCTTTTCCCGTGCCACGTCCGGGGCCATCGTTTCCAGCATGCCGACCAGCGTGGACAGGCTGGTGTTCAATGAGGTCTTGCGCGCCGGGTCGGCCTCGGTGTCGAGCTGATGCTGCAGCTGCTCGGCGGCGGCCATGCGCTGGTGGGATAGTGTGTCAATGGACGTGGCCTCTTGGTTTTCCTGATCGTATTGCTGCCGCGCACGGGCGACCTGCTGACCCAGTTCATCCAGATGCTGCTCCATCGTGCGCAACTCCGCCTCCGTCGCGGATTGCGGGTCCCAGCGGACGATCGCCTCCACCGCGCTGTTGACCACGTTATCCGTCTTCACGCCGACCAGGTTCTTGATGAAAGAATACATCGTTAGCTCCTAAGAAATCGTTAACCGGCCATCGCCCCGGCGTTCAACAGCGCGATCGCCAGTTGCATGCCGACCAGCAGGATGGCTACCGCGACGTTGCCGCCCTCGATCATGCCGCGCAGGCCGCGGATCATCCGGCTCACGCCGACGAACCCCAGCAGTTGGATCGCCAGCGACACCAATCCCCAGATCAGAATATCTAGCTCATAGGCGGTCGAGGCCAAGGTCGCCGCCAGGGGGATGGCGAGGGCGACCAGCGTGCCCGCCATCAACACGCCGGCGGCGACGTTACCCTCCCGCACCAGCCGCCGCTCATCGAACGGGGTCAGGATGAAATACAGTGACACCCCCAGCCCCAACAAGGCGAAGGCGGTGAAGAACTGCGCCACCAAAATCGGCAGCCCTTCCAGCAACGTCTCAATAATCATAGATCCTCAGGCGAGTTGCAGGGTGGCGGGATTGATGTCGATGCCGGCACTGATCTGCACGAAGGCGCGGGTGCCCTCTTCGACCGTTTGCACGAGGATGTATTCGCGCGCCGGGCCGGGCGAAGCGGCCCCCGTATCGGCGGCATAGAGCATCGCCTCGTGCTTGATCGTGCGCGTCGCACCGGTCGCCTCGATCGTTTCCGTCAGCGTGCGGGGCGGGGTGCGCGCGTCGCCGGGGGCCCAGACGCGATCATAGGTCTTCCCGTTCTTGGTCTGAAATTGCGGCCAGCCGATCATGCCCTCGACCGGGTCGAGCCAGGCGCCCCATTCCTCCGCGTCGGCCGGGGTGATCTCGTCGATCGTGCCGAACAGCCGGCACTCATCCGGCAATCCGGCGGCGTTCAAATGGAGCTGCACCATGCTGCGCCCGTCCGGTAGATAGAGGCGGATCAGCCCCGCATCGACCCGTCCCACGGCGCTCACGCCGACCAATCCGGCCGCCGGCGCCGGGGCCTGCAGCGCCGCCCCGGCCAGGATGAACGGCGACGGGTCCATGGTGACCGTCATGCCGACGCGAAACCGGTCCGGTGTGTAGGGTGCGCCTGACAATTTATTCCGCAGCAGAGAACCCGCCTGAGCAAGTGGGGTCATCGATCCTCCTGTGGGGGCCGAGGGACGCCCGCCCCGCGCATAGGCCAGATAGCCGAGTCCGCCGCCGCCCAGCAGCACGACCGGCAGCACCCAGCCGGTATTGTGCGACCCGGTGCCCGGCGTCCGCGTCGGGGCCACGGTGGCGACGTTCGCCGGCACATCGGGCGGCAGATAATTCGGATCCTTCACCGCGCCTTGCTTATCCGCGAGTTGCTTATCGAGCTGATCCAGCCGGCCCCGCAGCTCCGTATTGGTCTGCGCCTGCCGCTCCGCCTCGGCCCGCCATTGCTGATAGCCGGGATCGTCCCGATGGTTGCTGAACCACTCGCCGGAACCGGAGCGGCCCAGATTGCTGAGCAAAGACCAGAGGAACAATCCATCCCAAACGCCGAAGCTACGCGGGCCGGAATTGTAATAAGACGGCGACGGCATCGACCAGCCGCGGTTCGCATACCAATCCTGCCGCGGCGAATATCTCCCACTATAGCCGCCATTATAGGAGGGTGCCGTGTTATAGGAAGGTGCCGTATTATAGGAAGGTGCCGTACTATACGAAGGTCCGGGACCCGGCGAATATTGTTGCGTCCGCGGGGGTGCCCGATACTGGCCCAGCGCGGTGCCGGAGCGTTCTTGCGAAAAACCGCGATCGCCCGGCGATGACCCGAAGATGGATGACCCACCCCGGCTGTATCCACCCGATCCGCCGCCGAAGCTCGGTGTCCGCGAATAGCCGCCGCTGCTGGGCCGGGAATAGCCACCGCTGGCCCGCGCGTGTGCCCCATCCGCGACCGCGGACAGACACAACAGGCCTCCCAGCACGCCGACAATGATCCGAGACCGCTTGCGCATCGCTCACCCCTGCCGCCGGCGTGGCTATAGCACGTTCGTGAATCCGGGCTAGGGTCACCGCATGTGGCACCCCAGCACCATCTACCCCGACCCCGCCGTGCAGAGCCTGCACCCCTCGTTCGACAAATACCGGGTGGCGCTCGGCGCGGTCGAGCGGCTGTTCACCGGCCTGCGCTGGGCGGAGGGGCCGGTCTGGTTCGGCGACGCCCGGCATTTATTGGTCAGTGACATCCCGAACGACCGCATCCTGAAATGGGAGGAAGAGACGGGTGCGGTGAGTATTTTCCGGCACCCCTCACACCAGGCCAACGGCAACATCCGTGACCGGGAAGGCCGGCTGATCACCTGCGAACACGGCACGCGCCGGGTCACAAGGACGGAGCATTCCGGACGCATCACGGTGCTGATGGATCGGTTCGAGGGCAAGCGCCTCAACTCCCCCAACGACGTGGTGGTCCACTCGGACGGCAGCGTCTGGTTCACCGACCCTGCATTTGGCATCCTCAGCGACTATGAGGGCGAGCGCGCGCCGCAGGAGCTGCCGCTCAATCTCTATCGCCTCGATCCCGCGACCGGACGGGCCACGGTGCTGGATGACAGCATCATCGCGCCGAACGGCCTCGCGTTCTCACCGGACGAGCGTATCCTTTATGTGGTGGAGTGCCGATCCGTGCCCCGCCGCATCTTGGCCTATGATGTGGTGGGCGAGCGGATTGCGAACCGCCGCGTCCTGATCGACGCCGGGCCGGGCACGCCGGACGGGTTCCGGGTGGACGAGGACGGCAATTTATGGTGCGGCTGGGGCATGGGCGACCCGGCGCTCGACGGCGTTATGGTGTTCAACCCGGCTGGCGAGCCGATCGGACGCATCGCCCTACCGGAACGCTGCGCCAATCTATGCTTCGGCGGCGTCAAGCGGAACCGGCTATTCATGGCCGCGAGCCAATCGGTCTACGCGCTTTATATCAACGCGCGCGGCGCGGTCCGGCCGTAGATTGCGCTACCTCGTCATGGAGAATGCTGTGGGCGCTAGGATCGAGCTGGTGATGTTGGCGACGATCGGGCCGTTCCGCTCCGTTTCCGTCCGGCGCTCGATCCATTGCGGGTCGGAAATGAAGCCGTTCCACTTGTACTCCCGCTCCGCCAGGCTCTCCCAGGCCAGCATATAGGTCAGGTCCTGGTTGCTCTCGCCCAGCACCGTCGTCCAGAATCCGGCCTGGCGGATGCCGTGCCGGGCCCAGATGTCGAGTGTGATGGTCTCGAACCGGCGGAGCAAATCCGGCAGGCGGCCCGGCATGCAGCGGTAGATGCGCAATTCATGGATCATGGTGGTGTCCCTCGGTCAGGCCGGGATCAATGCCAGCAACTCAGGTGTTTCGCCAGCCGGGAACCGGAACGGCAGCCCGTCCGTTCACGCCTCATGGGAATGCCAGTCATGCGTAAGGGGCCGTTGTTCGCCGGGGCCGTCGTTCTGTTGGTGGGGCTCGCGATCCTGCTGTTTCAGTGGGATTGGCTGATCCCGCTCGTGGACCGCAAGGCGAGCGCCGCGCTGGGGCGGAATGTCACCATCAGCCATCTACACGTCCGACTCGGTCGCGTGCCGCATATCGAGGCCGATGAAGTGCACATCGCCAACCCGGCGGAGTGGCCGGGCGGAGGCGATTTTCTCACCATGGACCGGCTGAGCCTCGATCTCGATGCCATGGCCTATATCCGGCACCGGCAAATGGTGATCCCGGCGATCGAGTTGGACCATCCACAGGTCGAAATGCACCAATTGGCCGACGGTAAGAACAATTACGGTTTCGGCACACCGCCCGATGCCGCGCCCACGCCGCCCGGGCAGGAAACGAAGCTCGGCACGGTGCAGATCACCGACGGGCACGTGCACACCGTGCTGGCCAAATTAGCCGCCGATTTCAACGTGCAGATCGCCACCAAGGGCGACAAGGTGGAGGCGGAGGCGAAGGGCACCTATGCCAAGGCTCCGATCACGGCGTCCTTCGTCGGCGGGGCGCTGCTTTCATTGCGGGATGCCGGGCAGCCGTATCCGGTGGAGGCGAAGCTGGCCAACGGACCGACGCATTTATCGTTGAACGGCACGGTGGAGAACCCGCTGAACTTCGCCGGGGCCAAGCTCAAGCTGGATTTGGCGGGGCCCGATATGGCGTTGCTGCTGCCGCTCACGGGCATCGCGATCCCGAAGACCCCGCCCTACAACATCGCCGGGCAGCTGGACTACGAGAAGGGTGTGGTGAAATTCACCCATGCCCAGGGCAAGGTCGGCAGCAGCGATCTCGAGGGCACGATCGAGGTGGATACCAAGCCGGAAACGCGTCCCATCGTCACGGCGGATTTGCGTTCGAACCGGGTGGATTTGAAAGATTTGGGCGGCTTTATCGGGGCCGAGCCCGGTGACGCGAGCAAGGGCACCAAGCGGGCCACCGCGCCCAATACGGGCCGGGTTCTGCCGAACGAGCCCGTGAGCCTGCCGCGACTGAATGCGGCGGATGTGCATCTCAAATATAAGGCGGCGCGGATCGAGGGCCGCGCGCAGCCGCTGGATAACATGCGGGCGGACCTCGACGTCGTGAACGGTGCGGTGAAGCTGCATCCGCTCGCGTTCGGGATTGGCGGCGGGCAGATCACCTCCGCCATCGATCTCGCGGAGAAGGGCAAGGAGGTCCATGCCCAGGCGACGATCGATTTCCAGCGGGTGAGCGTGGATAAATTGCTGGCGGCGACCGGGGCGGCGCGGGGGGCCGGCTCGATCGGCGGGCGCGCAGTGATCGACGGCACGGGGCGGTCGCTGGCGGAAATCCTGGCGCGCGGCAATGGCGAGGCGAAGCTCTATATGGGCAGCGGCGGCAATGTGAGCGCGCTGCTGGTGGATTTGAGTGGCCTGCAGTTCGGTAACGCGGTGCTGTCCGCGCTCGGCATTCCCAACCGCGCCACCATTCAGTGCCTGATCACCGATTTCGTGCTGCAGCAGGGCGTGGTCTCGGCCCGGACGGCGCTGCTCGATACCAGTGAGAGCCGGGTGGGAATGACGGGCAGCATTAATTTACGTGACGAGGCCCTGAACATGGTGCTGCGCACGGAAGCGAAGCATTTCAGCGTGGGGTCGTTGCCCGCCCCGGTGGATATCACCGGCACGCTGGCGTCGCCGAGCGTCCGCCCGGATGTGGCGGTGCTGGCGGCGCGGGCGGGGGCGGCGGTGGGACTGGGCATCCTGCTCACGCCATTGGGGGCGCTGCTGCCGACCATCCAGCTCGGCACGGGGGAGGATGGCGCGTGTAGCGGGCTGTTACAGCAGGTCAAGACCCCGCCGCGGGTGGTGGCGGGGCGGCCGCGGTAAGACAAACGGCGCATACGACAATCATACTGCGCCGAGGTGTTCCGATAAGAGCGCTCCGGGACGCATAGGTAAACTTTCGATCTCGGGACCGATGGCCTCCACTGCCACCCGAAGATCGAAGGATGACTGAAGATTCAACCAAAACTCGGCGCTGTTGTTGAACCAGTGGCCCAGTCGAAGCGCGGTATCGCCGGTGACAGACCGCTTGCCGGGACGGCTCATAGTCGGGTTCCTTTAGTGAACGAAATTCGATGATACCAGCGGCGTCAGCCGGCGACCCGTCATTGCACGTCGTCATTGCAAGCCGAATGCCGCGGTCCCTCTAGCGTGAGAAGCCAGAATCGGTCGCTTGCTTCCCACGAAAGACGCTAGACGTCCAGCGTCTCAATCGGTCCGCCGGCTTCGCCCGCTTGCTCAATCTGCTGCACTGCGGCAAACGCATTCCGGCATTCCGGAGTTGTCCGCATGACCAGCCTGCAAGCCTTCGTCATCGCCATCCTTCAGGGTGCCACCGAGCTGTTCCCCATCAGCAGCCTCGGCCACGCGGTCGTGCTGCCGGCCCTGTTGCATTGGGGGATCGACCAGCGCTCGACCGAGTTCCTGCCGTTCCTCGTGCTTTTGCATACCGGCACCGCGGCGGCCTTGCTGCTGTATTTCTGGCGGGATTGGCTGGCCCTCGCCCAGGGCGTGATCGGGGCGGGCGCGCCGGAGCGGGTGCGGGAGTCGCGGCATTTGCTGCTGCTGATCGTCATCGCCACCATCCCGGCCGTCATTCTCGGCTATGGGCTGAACAAGGTGTTCCGGGAGCTGTTCGCCGCCCCCATCATCGCCGCCGGGTTCCTGGTGTTGAACGGAGCGATGCTGCTGTTCGGTGAGCG
Organism: Rhodospirillales bacterium; assembly: GCA_043758105.1. Taxonomy (GTDB): domain Bacteria; phylum Pseudomonadota; class Alphaproteobacteria; order Acetobacterales; family Acetobacteraceae; genus JANPPS01. The sequence continues at coordinate 6,732 of JAYVOF010000169.1, forward strand.
GTTGCGCGCTGGGTCGCGCGCGGTGCAGACGCCGAAGCGGCTCGGCCTCATGACCCCGACCGACGCGCTCATTATTGGGGCCTGGCAGTGCCTGGCGCTGTTGCCGGGCTTGTCGCGGGCGGGGGCCACGATCGTCGGCGGATTGCTGCGCGGGCTCGATCATGAGAACAGCGCCCGATTCTCTTTCCTGATCGCGCTGCCGATCATCGTCGGCGCCACGGTGCTGGAGGTGCCGCATCTGCTGCGGGACGGCATCGCACCCGGCGTGCTGCAGACGGCGATGCTGGCCGCGATCGCCGCCGGGATCACCGCCTGGCTCGCGACCGCGTTCCTGATGCGGTATTTCCGGGACCACGATTCCTGGGCGCTCAAGCCATTTGCGCTCTATTGTATCGTGTTCGGTGCCGGGTCCATCGCCTGGCTGCTGCTGTGATCCGCTGGGTTCGTGGCGTCCTGCTGGCGGCCGGAGCCACCGTCCTGGCTGCCGCCGAGCCGGCGTCCGCCGAGCCTGTGCCCGCCGAGACTGTGCCCGTCGAGCATTCGCCCGTTTCCACCGTGCCGCTGTCCCGGCTGGAAACGGCGTGGTGGCGCACCCGGCATCAGGACAAGCTGGCGGAGATCGCCGCACTCACCCGGTCCGGCGGCCATGTCGATCTCGTCTGGCTCGGGGACAGCATCACCCAGGATTGGGAGCTCGCGGGCCCGGCCGAGTGGCAGGAATTCGCGCCAGTCTGGCGGCATTTCTACGGCGACCGCCACGCGCTGAACCTTGGGTTCAAGGGGGATACGACGGCGCATTTGCTGTGGCGGATGCAAAATGGCGAGCTGGATGGCCTCACGCCGAAGGCAGTGGTCATCCTGATCGGCGCCAACAACATGGGCCGCGTGCACTGGACCGCGCCGCAAACGGTGGCCGGCATTTCGGCGGTGGTGGACGAGGCGCATCGCCGCCTGCCGGCCGCCCGGATCATCCTGCTTGGCGTGCTCCCCAGCATCCGGTCCAATTACGTGACCCGCACGACCGCGCGGGTGAACCACGCCTTGGCCGAGCGCTACCCGGCCGGGGCGCTGCCGTGGCTGATTTTCGTCGATGCCACGCCGCTGTTCCTGCACGAGGGTCAGGTGGACCGGACGCAATTCCTGGACGACCAACTCACCCCGCCCGACCCGCCCTTACATCCGAACCCGGCAGCCCAGGCGCATGTGGCACAGACCATCGAGCCGCTGGTGGCCGCAGCGCTCGGCGACCGGGTGCGTCTGGCGCGCTAACCACCTTATCCTCTTGCATAATTTTTCACGGACCGTAAAAAGACCACAAGAATAAATTGGGGGACGAGACTTTGGACGACGCGATGGTGGCCCGCATCCGAGGCAATCCAGACTACATCGAATTAGAAAGGTCCCGCCGCGGCTTCGGCTGGACGCTGACCATTCTTATGCTTGCCATCTATTATGGCTTTATCATGCTGGTGGCATTCGCACCGAGCGTCATCGGTATGCCGCTCAGCGGGTCGATCACTGTGGGCCTCGTGCTCGGCATCGCGGTCATCCTGTCGGCCATTATCCTCACCGGGATCTACGTGGTGCGGGCCAACGGCACCTATGACCGGCTCTCCGCCCGGGTCATTGCCACCAGCGGAGTTCGTCTATGAAGCGCGTTTCCTTCCTGGCCACAGGCCTCCTGCTGTCCATGCCCGCATGGGCCGCGGGCCCGCTCGAGGCCGGCACGATGCAGGCGACCAACTGGGTCGCGATCGGCATGTTCGTCGCCTTCGTCGCGCTGACGCTGGGCATTACCGTGTGGGCTGCGGGCCGCACCAAGACCACGAGCGATTTCTACACCGCGGGTGGCGGGATCTCCGGCTTCCAGAACGGCATCGCCATCGCCGGTGACTATATGTCCGCCGCGTCCTTCTTGGGCATCTCGGCGCTGGTCTATACGTTCGGCTATGACGGATTGATCTATTCCATCGGCTTCCTCGTCGGCTGGCCGATCATCATGTTCCTGATGGCGGAGCCGTTGCGCAACCTCGGTCGCTTCACCTTCGCCGACGTCGTGTCCTACCGTCTGCAGGCCACCCCCATGCGCGCCATGGCCGCCACCGGCACGCTGGTCACGGTCGCGTTCTATCTGATCGCGCAGATGGTCGGCGCCGGACAATTGATCGAACTGCTGTTCGGCCTGCAATACAGCTACGCCGTGGTCATCGTGGGCGTGCTGATGATCTGTTACGTCACCTTCGGCGGCATGATCGCAACCACGTGGGTGCAGATCATCAAGGCCTGCCTGTTGCTGTCCGGTGCAACGCTCATCTCCGTCCTGGTGCTGTCCAAGTTCAACTTTGACGTGAATGCGTTCTTGTCCAAGGCGATCGAGGTGCACGTCAAGCACGGTGCCATCATGCTGCCGGGTCCGCAGGTGCTGAACCCCATCTCGGCCATCTCGCTCGGCACCGCACTCATGTTCGGCACCGCCGGGCTACCGCATATCTTGATGCGCTTCTTCACCGTCAGCAGCGCCAAGGAAGCGCGGAAGTCGGTGTTCTGGGCCACGACGTTCATCGGCTATTTCTATCTGCTGACGTTCATCATCGGCTTCGGCGCCATCGTGCTGGTCAGCACCAACCCGGAATACCTGGACGCCAAGGGCGCGCTCCTGGGCGGCGGCAACATGCCCGCCATCCATCTGGCGCACGCGGTCGGCGGCGACGTGATGAAGGGCTTCATCTCGGCGGTGGCGTTCGCGACCATCCTGGCGGTGGTGTCCGGCCTCACGCTCTCGGGGGCCAGTGCCGTCAGCCATGACCTCTATGCCAGCGTGTTCCGCTTGGGCCGCGTGGCGGATGGGGCAGAGGTTCGGGTATCCAAGATCACCACGGTGGTGCTGGGGATCCTCGCCATCGTGCTGGGCATCGTGTTCCAGAAGGTGAACGTGGCGTTCATGGTGGGCCTGGCCTTCGCCATCGCCGCTAGCGCCAACTTCCCGGTCCTGTTGCTGTCGATGCTGTGGCGCGGCCTCACCACCTGGGGCGCGTTTACCGGTGGGTTCGTGGGGCTGATCAGCGCCGTGGGCCTCACGGTGTTGAGCCCGGGCATCTGGGTCAACGTCCTCGGCAACCCGGCCGGTTCGGCGTGGTTCCCGTACACGTCCCCTGCCATCTTCACCATGCCGCTCGCGTTCTTCACCTGCTGGCTCGTGTCCACGCTGGACCGGAGCAAGACGGCGATGCGGGAGCGGGCGGCGTTCGAGGCGCAGTATGTCCGCGGCCAGACCGGCATCGGGGCGGAGGGAGCGTCCGCGCACTGATCGTCGTCAGCTTTACTGTCCTTAATATCACCGGCGCGCCATGATGGTGCCCCGGTGTCGCCTTGTGGGAGGCCCTTATTGCGCGGGTCGGCACTTCCGCCGGCACCATAAGGACCAGCCTCCATGTCCATCTCCCGCCTGACGCTCGCGATCGTTGCCATCGGCGCCGTGTTCGGCACCCTGCCGGCGATGGCGCACACCCACCATCACGCCCGCCCGATGCACAGCCGTGTCCATTTGGTCGCGGCGACCACGGAGGCCACTCCGGTGAAGCCGGTGGCGCCGGTGGCTAAGCCGGCCGCGGTAACGACAAGCCCTGGGCTGCCCACCACGTCGTCAGTCACGGCCGTGCCGTCCGCCAAGCTGCCGCGGGCCGCGCTACCGTCGATCGCGCCCAAGCTGTAAAATCAACGGCTAGAGAGAGTGACCCGTCATCGCGAGCCCCGTTTGGCGCGTGGCGATCCAGGAGCAACATTGAGCAACATTCGCGCCTGTCGCCCCTGGAGTGCTTCGCCGCCAAGCGGCGACTCGCAATGACGGGCCTTACACCAGCGGCCGCATTATGTGACCTGTCCACAATGCAAGATCGTAGGGCGGATAAGCGCTTGCGCCATCCGCCATG
>JAYVOF010000170.1:0-10658 GCA_043758105.1 Rhodospirillales bacterium
ACCGTATTGATAAACTGAGCATAACCGGCACCCAGATCTAATACGCAATCGTCTTCATGCACTATTTTATTGAAAAAGAAGTCCCACAAGGACTTCCACAATATATCCCGCCGGACATCCGGTATGAGTCTGGAGCCATGATAGTCCATCATGCCCTGACCCAGCTCCACCCCAACACGATACCCACCATCATTCTGATGCCGACTAAAAAAGCCCGCCGGTTATTGACGTTGCCTCCTTTGCTCACGCCGACCCGGGGATGGAAGGTGATCGGACATTCGACGACGTCATACCCGTGCTCAAGCGCCCGATCTAGGAAGTGGGCGTTGAATTCCAGATTAACGTCTGGCTGTAGAAACGGCAGCAACCGGACCAGGGCATCGCGGTGGCAAAGTTTGTATGTCGTCCCGACGTCTGTAATGGTACTTCGCCCCAGGTGCTTAGCCTCGAGGAGCTTTCCCATAAACAGATTCCCGTAGTATACAAATGTACTGAGCTGGGTCGATCTGGCCCGTAATCGCTCAACCGTTCGCGTTCCATTGACGATATCGGCATGACGTCCATAGGCGAGCAGTTTGTCGATGTCATAAGCACGGAATGTGCAGTCTCCTTCGCAGAGGATGATCAACTCATGCCCACGTGCGACAGCCTCTTGCAAACACCGAAATACACATCTCCCGTACCCTTGCTGGGGTTCGTTTACGACGGTGGCACCGGCTTCGAGGGCTCGTTCAAGCGTCCGGTCGCGGCTATTATTGCTCACGACAAGCACTTCTTGAACCAGCGGATGAGCCCGGAAATCGGCAACGGCCTGTCCAATGCTGGCCTCGTCGTCGTACGCGGTGAGCGCGACGATCACCCGATGACCCGTAATGCAGTCATTACGGACATCATGCCGAGTATGCCTTTTCCGGCTCAAAAACCAAAAAATGTCGGCCGATCCGATGCAAAGTCCTGATACCACGGGAATGCCGCTATACCAAACCAGCCATTCAGCAATGGCCTTCCAGGCCAAACCGCCCGCCAAAAGAGCCCGTGGCGCCCCGATCAGCACACCAGCCAAATACATCGTGAAACCGGCGCAGCAGAGTAACAAACCCCAAAGGGCCAGCCGAGGATGACGATAACAACTCACTTGATCGACGTTTAGACGACCGTCGGGATCGGCTGGGCGGGTATGTGTTACTGACTCAGTTATGACAAAATACTCTACGTTTCTTCGCCAATTGTTTTAGCACGAATCCGTAGGGCGACACGTCTGATTTTGTAAAGCGGGCGGTTTTGAGAGGCGGGCGGGGCGGCCGGCGACCGCCCCGCCGTTCGGAATCAAACCACGTTCAACCGCACCGGCACATTATTCCGGGTTGCGTTGCTATACGGGCACACCTGGTGCGCCTTCTCCACCAGCGCCTCCGCATCGGTCTTCGATAGACCCGGCAAGGACACATCGAGCTGCACGTCGATGCCGAAGCCGCCTTCGCTACGCGGGCCCATGCCGACGGTGGCCGTCACGTGGGCGTTGTCCGGGACCTTCGGGCCGCCCTGTGACGCCACGAACTTCATCGCACCCAGGAAACAGGCCGAGTAGCCCGCGGCGAACAGCTGCTCCGGATTGTTCCCCGGACCGCCGCCGCCGCCCAGCTCCTTCGGCGTGCTGAGCTTCACGGCCAGCGTGCCGTCCTTGGTGGCCGCCTCGCCGTCACGGCCGCCGGTGGCGGTGGCGGTGGTCGAATAGAGTACGTTCACGGACATAAAAACCTCATTGGGTATGAAATGGCGGGGGCGGTCGCCCGGCTCACTTGTAGCCTATTCCGCGGCTTGCGAAACCGGGCCGTTGACGCTGGGTGCGGTCATCTCAGATAGGAGGGTCCATGAACGAGCGCGTCGCCGACTACCCCCGCCCGCCCCTGCTGGAGCGGGATCACCGCCGCATCCGCGTCGTCCTCGCCGGACAGACGCTGGTGGATACACGCGACGCCTGGCGCGTGCTGGAAACCACGCACCCGCCCAGCTTCTATATCCCCATGGCCGCCTTCCCGCCCGGCGCGCTAATCCCGTCGCAAAAGGGCAGCGTGTGCGAGTGGAAGGGTGCGGCCGAGTATTTCTCCGTCCAAGCCGGCGGCGTTATCGCGCGGAACGCCGCCTGGGGCTATCCAGACCCCACGCCCGCCTTCCAGCCGATCCGCGGCCACGTGGCGCTGTATGCCGGGGCGATGGAGGCCTGTTTCGTCGATGACGAGCGCGTCATGCCGCAGGAGGGCGGTTTCTACGGGGGCTGGATCACCAGCGAACTGATCGGCCCGTTCAAGGGCGGACCCGGCACCATGTTTTGGTGACCCCCACCCTCGTGCACGAAATGATCGCGCCGCCCACCCGGCATGCGATCGAAACCCTGCGCCTGGCCACCCCATTGGCGGTCGCGCAGTTGGCGCAGATGGCGATCGGCGTGACCGATACCGTGCTGCTGGGCGGTTTGGGAGGGGACGCGCTGGCGGCCGGCGGGCTGGCCGCGTCCATCTTCATCACGGTCGTGATCCTGTTGCAGGGCGTCGTCACCGCCGTCAGCATCTTGGTGGCGCATGCGCGGGGTGCCGGACGGGACGACCGCATTCCCCGGCTGTATTGGGCGGGCATGGCGCTCACCTGGGTGCTCATGCTGCCCGCGATCGCGCTGTTTCTGAATGCCGAGGCGCTGCTGCTGTTGCTGCATGAGCCGGCGCGGCTGGCGCGGGACACGGGCGCGTATCTGGCCGTGCTGGCCTGGGGGGTGCCCGGCGCGTTGCTCGGCATGGGGCTGATGCGGGCCGTGCTGCCGGCCATTGGGCAGGGGTTGGACCTGCTCTGGGTGGCATTGGCGGCGGCGGTGATCAATGGCGGGCTCTGCTACGGCCTGATCTACGGTGTGGCTGGGCTCCCCGCCCTGGGGATGGTCGGGGCGGCGGTGGCGGAGGCCGTTGCGCTGACGGGTGTGGCCGTGGTCCTCCTGCTGCTGTTGCATGGCCGGGCGCGGTTGCGTCCGTTCGTGGCCTGGCAGCGTCCGGGCCGGCAGGAGGTGGCGGCGATCGTGCGGCTCGGCGTGCCCGTCGCCGGTTCGTTCGCGGTCGAAACCGGGCTATTTCTCGCGGTGGGCTTGATGGTCGGGCTGCTGGGTTCCGCGGCGCTGGCGGCGCAGCAGGTGGCGATGAGCGTGGTCTCGGTCGCGTTCATGATCCCGCTGGCGATCGCGCAGGCGGCAAATGTGCGGGTAGGCCACGCGACCGGTGCCGGGGACCGGGCGGGCGCGCGCCGGGCCGGGTTCGTGGCGATCACGCTGGGTGCCGTGTTCGAATTGGCGGTGGCCCTGCCGGTCTGGTGGGCGCCCCGCACGGTCGTCGCCTGGTATGTCCCCCCGTCCGAGACGGAAACCACGGCGATCGCGCTGTCGCTCCTGGCGGTCGCGGCCGTGTTTCAGGTGGTGGACGGCATCCAATGCGTGGCCGGTGGCGCGTTGCGCGGGTTGGGGGATACTCGAGTGCCGTTCGGGATCGCGGCGTTCGGGTATTGGGGCGTGGGCTTTCCGGCGGCGTGGGCGCTGACGTGGTGGGCCGGGTTCGGGGCGGTCGGGGCGTGGTATGGGTTGGCGGCCAGCTTGCTATTGGTGGCCGGGCTGATGACGTGGCGGTTTGCGGTGCGGACGCGGGGTTAGAGCCTGAGCCGAAACAATCGCCTCAGGTTGCGGATTTTCGTGGCGGCAGGCTCCATAGCGGCCCGGCCGCTCTCGGACCATTTGGACCGTCAGAGCCCCGTTTAAAACACCCGGCCACCACACGCTTCGTCCCAAAGCGGTCGGCGACCTCGGAGCCCAGCAGAGCACCCACCCCCGCGCCACCGTTGAGCACCATCAGGAAGGATAACGAGCCGCGCGCGTTGAACACGGCACAACATCAATCTGCGATCAGGATGGCGGTCACGACCTTAGCCATCGTTGGTTTCCGCCAGATTTATCGTGATCGGCCAGGCGTCGTTTCAGCGCTGGTCGAGCATGAACTGCCCGAAGAAGCCGGCGAGCGCGGCGTAGGCGTCGAGCGGCAGGACATGGGCCACGTGCTGATCCGGACGGACCACGACCATCGCCCCCCGCGCGCGGTCGATGCCACGCAGGTCGAAGATGCCCGGGCCGCCCTTCAGGTCGGGCGTGAAGGCCTTCTCATAGTCGATCAGCCCGAACCGCCCTTTGCGCGGCGTCAGCATCGGTGGCAGATCCTCGACCCTGAGGTCGCGATGGCCTTGCTGAAAAATCCCGCGCACATCGATGACGCTGTCGATATCCGCGCCATCCGGGGTGAAACGCCGGATCGGCGACCGCTGGGAGTGCGCGAGGTGGTCCATGAGCGCCCGCAGCCGCTCCCCGCTCGCATCGGCAAAGGCATAGAGGCGCCAGGCCCCGTCGGCCCGCGCCGCATGACCAAGCTGCATGGGCTTGGCGTCCGCCAGGCGCACGACGGGGGCCGAGTGGAAGCGCATGCCGATCGTGAAGCCCTCCGCCAGCGCCTGGTGCGTGGCGGGGGCGGTGAGATCGGTCGCCGCCGGGTAGTGCGTGCCCACGCCGGCGGTGTAGCGGCCGGACATCACGAAATACGCCTGTAGCTCCGCGGGATCGACGCCGCCCCGTTCCGGATGGTCCGGGTGCTTCGGCGCCGAGGCCATGATCTTCGACCATTCCTTGTCGAAATCGATCAGCCCCTGCGCGATCGGCTGACGCTCGGCGCTGTAGGTGCGCAGCAGCTCCGGCCTGGCCCGCCCCTCGAGCACGGCGGCCAGTTTCCAGCCGAGGTTATAGGCGTCCTGCATGGAGACGTTCATGCCCTGCCCGGCCTTGGCGCTATGCGTGTGGCACGCGTCGCCGGCGATGAACACGCGCGGCAGGCGCAACCCAGCCTCTTCTGCCGTGACATCGTCGAACCGGTCGGTGACGCGCTGGCCCACCTGATACACCGCGAACCACGCCACGCTCCGCACATCGAGCGTGTAGGGGCGGAGCACGCGCTGCGCGGTCTGGATGACGTGGTCCTGGGTGATCAGGCGGAGGGCGTCGCGGTTCGAAGGCTCGATCTCGCCGAGATCGACATAGAGCCGCACCATGTAGCCGCCCTCACGCGGGATGAGCAGGATGTTGCCCTCGTCCGCCGATTGGATCGCCGCCTTCAGCCGGATGTCCGGGAAATCGGTGGTGGCGAGCATATCGACGACGCCCCAGGCGTGGTTGGCGAAGTCACCCCTCGGCACGGCGCCGATGGCGTCCCGCACCCGGCTCCGCGCGCCGTCACATCCGGCGACGTATTTCGCGCGGATGTGCTTCTCCGTCCCGCTCGCCGCGTGCGCCAGCGTGACCCGCACCGGGTAGTCCCCCGTGGGCTCGACCGCGAGCGTCACGAACTCCCAGCCATAATCCGGGACGAGCCGCGACGGCGATTTGTGCATGTGATCTTCGAGGGTGCCCAGCAGGCGCGCCTGATTGACGATCAAATGCGGAAACTCGGACAGCCCGTCCGCGGTGTCCTGCACCCGCCCGGTCCGGACGATTTTCGACCGGTCTTCGGGCGACGGACGCCAGAACACCGTCTCGTTCACCCAATAGGCCTCGCGAACGAGCTTCCCGCTGAGGCCGAAGGCGTCAAACATCTCGACGGTGCGGCAGGCGACGCCGTCCGCTTGCCCGACCTGCAGCGGGCCGTCTCGGCGATCGACGATGCGCGTCGTGATGCCGGGAAAGGCCGCGAGCTGCGCCGCCAACAACATTCCGGCCGGGCCGGTGCCGACGATGAGCACGTCCATGGTGTCAGGCAGGGCCGCGCGGGCGTCGGCACCCGGGGCGACCGCTTGGATGTCCGGATCACCCGGCGTGTAGCCGTTGTGGTAGAACTGCATCTTTTTGTTCTCCCAGTTTCTTTTAACATTTCTAGTCTGCGGGTTAGTCTGCGGGTTAGTCTGCGGCTCAGTCTGCGGGTTCGGACGGTCGAGCTGGTTCACGGTGAAAAAGTGGGTCCCGCCAGGCACACGGCTCCGCCGGTAACCGGTGATACGCGACGGTAACGCCTTTGCAGACATGGATGAATAGGAAGATGTCGCGGTGCAATGTATCCGGGCATACGGCCGCAGCTTCGGGCGTGACGCTTTAAAAGCGATGGGTTCACCCATCCCACGCTTGCTTGCGTCCGGGTCGTTCCCGGACACATTCAGCGGCCATGCGTATTGGCCCGTTTCCGTCGATGTTGTTGGAGTACGAAGGGCATTCCATTTTACAGACTTCGTGTGGCTATGGTGCTTTAGCCCAAAGTTTGTGTCGTTGCGGTGGTGGGCTGAAGCCCACCCTACGGGGGTTTTCAGGTTCGGAGGGTGTTCCGTTCGCGGCGGCGCGGGCGCGGAGGGCGGCGACGTCGGCGGGGGTGCGGCGCTTCCAGATGTAGGAGGGGGACTGGTGGGCGATTCCGAGGTCGCGGGCGAGTTCTTCGATGATGTCGTCGATGGGGCGGGTACGCAGGTCGCGCTCGAAATCGGCGTCATCGAGGCGTTCGTGGAGCTCGTTGTAGAGGATGTCCGATTCGGTTGGGGGATGGCGCTTGGCTTCGATGGCATCTTCCACGCCGCGGATTATTTTCTCGCGGGCTTGGGTGCGTTCGACGGGCGTGGCGCGGATTTTGGGGGGGTTGGTTGCGATGTGGCGGGCGAGGGCGATGGTACGGCGGATGGTGCGGGCGATGCGGTCGAAGGGGATCGACAGGTCGGATTCGGGTTCTTTGGCGGCGCGTTCGTGGAGTTGGCGGGCGAAGTCTGCGCCGCGGTCGATGAGGTCGTGGAGGATGGCGCGGTAGTAGGCGTCATCTTCCTCGAAAGAGTGGGGGTCCTCGAAAGAGTGGGGGTCCTCGTGTGAGGCGGGTTGTGATTGGGGAGGGGTGGGGGTGGGGTTCATGTGAGGGAGATAGGAACATATTCTGGTGGGGAGGTCAAGGGATAGGTTTGCGCCGTGTAGGTTTGCGCCGGTTATTCCCTCACCCCGGCCCTCTCCCGGAGGGAGAGGGGGAAGGAGGGCATGGTGACGAACGGGCTCAGGATTTTAGTGGGGATAGGTTTTAGTGGGTCGGGTTTTCCGGCGGCATGTGCGCGCCCCGGGCCCGAGGGCCAGTCCCACTTAGGATTTGAGGAACGTGGCGGCGCGCAGAATGGGAATGCCGCGCCAAGGATGCAGCGGTAGCAAGTGCTTTTCATCGCCGGTGACGATCGTTTCTGCGGCGCCGGCCAGCGCTCGCGATAGATATTCATCGTCTTTGGGATCAAGGCACTCACGAACTAATTCCAACCGGCTCGATCCGCTCCGCCGCGAGAAGAATGAGGGATAGAATCTCCATCCGACGTTCGAAGCTGACGAACCGGTCGAACTTCGGACGCGCGAGCACCTCGCGATACTCGTCTTCCAAATCTTGCGAGAGGATGACCGTGTTCCCTTTGCGCATCGCCTTTAGAAGTGCCTGTTCAGGAAGTCCGTTTTGCTTGAGAGCGGCGGATACGATGATCGATGCATCGAGGATGACGATCAACCGCCGCGCTGACTCCGCCAAGCATCCAACTCGTCATCGACATCCGCGTCGGTCAAGCCGTTGGACCGCGCCTCATTTTTGGCCTCGGTAATGGCGTCCGCGAGCAGTTCATTGATCCGGCCTTGCTTTAACAGACGGCTCAAATACCGCCCAGCCGCTTCCCGGCGCGCGGGCGTGTTGAACGCCTGCGCGGCGTCGGCATCCATTAGGATCGCGACAGTGGCTAGACCGTTCATACTCGCCAGACAACCATATCCGATGCCACAACGCACTCATAACCTCCCAACCCGGCGGACATGCTAACGCCCTGAGTGCATCGCAATAAAAGCCGGGCCGCAAGTCGGGCCGTTGGCACCCGATGCGGGGATGGCGAGACAGCGGGTAGAGGCGTTCCGTTATGGCGTCCACGAGACGATCCGCCCGTTAAATGCTGCCGCTTTCACGGGTGATATACAGCCAGAGTTCATCCAGTTCGGCCGCGGCTTCCGGGGCGAGCTTATGCGCCAACAGCGGGATGCGGCATTCTCCGCGGCCAGGCGTTCACGGCCACGCTGTTTCACATCCGTGGCATGCCGGCGCATGGACTCTTCCGTAATCGGGATGCCTTCGCCCCGGGCGATCGACGCCTCAGCTTCATCGACCCGCGACAGGATTTCCAAGCGGCAGCGCTCCCGCTCTTCCCACAGCGCCATCGCTTCCCTGACGGCGTTCTCGGGGTGTGCGATCCTCCCAGCCTCTAATGGCGCGGCGGATGAACACTTACTGGGCTAGCGTTGGACTGATTTCCATGGCTCTAATCAGATCTTTAATTCAGTCATTTTACCTGCACTCGTACCGCGAAATGGGTTAATCCGCCGCTTTGTGAATCCACTCCCGCCACAAGAGCGCTCGCCTCCGCGACATCGGGCAAATGGTTCGAAATTGATGAGTTACATCCGTAAGATGTTTGCTCATGACCGGGGAACCCACTCGCAAGCCTCACCAGTCGAAATATCCGACGGGGCAATAAGGCATTTCAGGGCTGCATAGGGCTTTATGACAACAGCCGGCTCTCCGATGCTGGCTGTGTTCCCTCCGCGCATCAGACCCAAATCACTCGTAAATTGTTTCATTTTACCGTCGGTGTCGACGATTGACGGCTCAAATATTTGGGTAAGCTCAATTACGGTGCTGATAAATTGAAGTGAGTTTACAGGATCGGCGCGGTCCCCGTTCAACCGAATTGCCATAACCGTTCCGCTGGGTGACGTATTGACAGTCAGACTAAGTTTTTAACTGAAGCGGCCGTTCAGGAGATCGAGCTTTTTCAAATTGGCGACGGTGGTCTGGAAACCTTTGTCATTGAAGCTGCAGGTGTATGTGTCGGCTACCTTTTTACATTGGCGTATCGTGCTCACCGCAGCGCCGCTTTTGTCGTTAGTGTCGTCCGTGATGCGCTTGTCCAAAGCTTTCCGGAACTGCTCAAATTTCATATCAAAGACCTGTGCCCGCACAGGTCCGATAGCTGAAATTAAGCAAAAAAGTACGCCTAGGAAGCTGATCCTCACGTCCGACCTCATGCTGTTTGTTACAATCTAAACCGGCTGGCTACATACTCCGAACAGAGCGTTGATATCGTATAAACAAAAGTTTAGCTCCGCCACCGCAAAGTTTGCGCCCTCAACGGATTAACAAAATCCCGCCCCTCCGCGCGGCTCGCCACGAACTCCCGCTTCAACCGCTGATACCAGCGGATTTGCGTGTCCGGGTCGCCCACGGACATCGCAGCGCCGGCGTCCCGGTTTTCCATCATCTTGTTCGCCACGTCGCGGTCCTGGCGCAGGAAGTCGCGCGCCATCCACCATGCTGCCGGCTTGAAGGGGGTGAGCCAGGCCGGGGTCCAGTAGACGCAGTAATGCACTTCCGTTTCATGCTCGGAGATGGGGGTTGCTGCGGCCAGGACGCCCGCCTGGTGGCGGTCGCCCTGGATGTGTTCGAGGCGGATGCCGGGTAGTTCGATCCCGATGTCGATATGCACGTTACGGCCCAGCAGGCGGTAGGGGTTGGCGCCCTGTTTCAGATGGTGCCTGAGCATGCGGAAGCCCATGCCGGCGGGTTCGAAGCTTTTTTCCTTGAGGCGTAGGTTGGCGGCCGGGTTGGTTTTCCACCAGCGGCTCGTGTGGACGAAGGCGGGGTGGCCGGGGTCGAAGAAGCCAGCGGCGGCTAGGTCCACGCCGCAGTGGAAGCGCTCGGTTACCGTCACCTGTGCCGCGCCCTCGAAGCCGGGGATGCGGGGGATGGCGCCCGGCGTGCCGGAGCCGATATAGACCCAGATGTTGCCTTGCACCTCTTGCGCTGGATAGGGGCGGAGGCGGAAGCGGCTGGGGTCCGTTGTGTCGCCGGGGGCGAGGCTTGGGATTTCGGTGCAGCGCCCGTCGGCGGCGGCGAAGGCCCAGCCGTGGTAGCAGCAGCGTAGCGTTTGGCCGTCGAAGCCGCCGTGGCGCATCGGCATGCCGCGGTGGGGACACGCATCGCCGAACGCGAACACGCTGCCGTCGGCGCGGCGGCCGAGCAGGATTTTCTCGTCCAGTAGGGTTACCGGACGGGTCTTGCCGGGCGCCACCGTCTTGCCGGGGGCGGCCAGATACCAGAAATCGCGCAGCATTTCAGACATACTATCTCCGTCCAGGGTCGCCACTGACAGTCTTTGCGCCCCTGGATTGCCACGCCCCAAGCGGGGCTCGCAATTGTCTCTTAGCGCTCTGCGATATACTCCCCCATCCTGCTTCGCTATCGGATTCACACATCTCGAAAAAAATTTGCAGAAGAAACCTTCCGCGACTTCTATGATCGGCTGGTTGCGAGCGGCAAAAAGAAGCTCGTCGCGATGGTTGCCGTCATGCGCAAAATGATCGTCATCGCCAACGCCCATCTGCGCGATGCAATCGCCGCAGCCTGATAACGCACACCAAACAGTTATTCCTTGGAGAGACTGAAAAGACCATTCCTCGGAGCCGACCTGCAATCCAAAGCGCCTCGCGCGGAAGGCCTGTCAGGGATGGCCGAAGGCCACCGCGCTTGCGGCGCGAAGCGTCCTTGACGGGC
>JAYVOF010000171.1:0-3657 GCA_043758105.1 Rhodospirillales bacterium
CCAAAGAAGAAATCACCAAGGAGTTGGCAGCCAATTTCCTGCCGACCAACAATGCCGTGCTGGAACAGAACGTTCTGGTGGTGAATTTCGGCGACCGGGTCGTGTTGTTCGACACTGGGATGGGCACAGACACCCTATTCGGCAAAACGACGGGTAAGCTGTTGCCGAGCCTGAAGGCGGCCGGGATCAATCCGGCGGACGTGGATGCGGTGGTGATGAGCCATGCGCATATCGATCATTGCGGCGGTCTGATCGCCGATGACGGCACGCATAATTTTCCGAATGCGCGCTATTACATTGGTGAGCCGGACTATAATTACTGGACCGATGACGCGAAGATACCCGCCGACTATCCGGCGCGTCCGCATTTCTTGGCGCAGGCGCGGAAGAATTTGTTGCCGCTCCGCGACCGGATCAGTTTTTATAAGAACGAGCAGGAGATCCTGCCGGGCGTGACGGCGCTGACGGCGGCGGGGCATACCGTCAGCCATTCGGTGTTCATGATCGCGTCGGGCGGTAGCACGCTGTGCTATATCGGTGATCTGGCGCATCACCCGATCCTGTTGCTGGAACGCCCGCGGACACAGTTCGCGTTCGACACCGACCCGGTGCAATCGGCCGAAAGCCGGGTGCGGATGATGGACATGTTCGCCGCCAACCGGACGCCGATCCTGGCCTATCACTTCGCGTGGCCGGGCCTCGGTCATGTGGCCAAGGTGGGGGAGGGGTTCCATTATTATCCGGCGCCCGCCAATTTGGAGGGAGTCACCGCCCTCTAAGAACAGGCTCCGCGGCCGAACGCGTCATCGATGGTCCGGAGGGGGGCGTAATAATCCCACGCCCCCCGGCTTTCGGTGGGTGATTTTACGCGAAATAGGTGCATCGGGTGCGCCACGCTGCCATCGGCGCGCACCGGACTCGGGCCGAACAGCGCGTCATCCGCCGGCGTGCGCTGCATGGTGGCGAGCAGGGTGGCACCGTCCGCCGGGTCATGGCCGGGGAGGCAGCGCAGCAGGTGGGTGGTGGCGGAGAATACGCCCGCATGGGTGAGGGTGGGCGGGATGCCGCGGTTTTGCGGCGCGAATTGGGCGGCGAAGGCGCGGGTGCCGGGGTTCAGGTCCCAATAGAACGGTGTCGTCACCAACAATCCCTGCGCGTCGGCCAAGCCGATGGCGTGGACATTGGTTATAAGGCACAGCAATGCCGCCAGCCGGCTGCGGATGCCGAACTCCGACGCCTGTTTCACCAGGTTCTGGAACGGGACCCCGGTGCAGGCGAGGCCGATGATGTCCGCCCCGCTAGACCGGGCCAGCAGCAGGAGGGCGGAGAAATCCGTCATGTCCCCCGGGAACGCCGCGGACCCCAGCACGCGGCCGCCGCCCGCCTCCACCACTGCGGTCACATCCCGCTGCAGGGCGTGGCCGAAGGTGTAGTCGGCGGTGAGGAAGAACCAGCTGCGCCCGCCCTCCGCCATCACGGCGGCGGCGCCGGCGCGGGCGAGGGCGCCGGTGTTGTAGGTCCATTGCAGCGTGTTGGTGGCGCAGGGACCGATCAGCGCGGTGCTGCCGGCGCCGCTGAACAACGCGAGGCGGTTGCGCGCACGGGCGAGCTCCGCCACGGCGAGCGCGGTGGCGGAGTTCGGCACATCGAGAATCGCGTGCACGCCCTGGTCATACCAGGCGCGGGCGATGGCCGCCCCCTGGTCCGGACGGTCGCCCATGTCGGCGACCAGCAGCTCGATCGGTGGGCCGCTGATGGCCAGGGGGGCGGCCAGGCGGGCGGCCATGCGGGCCGCCAGCACGGAGCCGGTGCCGGCACCGTCGGCGGCGGGGCCGGCGAGGGTGGTGAGGATTCCTAGTTTCAGGGGAGCGGTTTGCGCTTGGGCGCGGGTGGCGAGGGTGGCGAGGGCGGCTATGAGGGTGCGGCGTGCGAGCTGTCTCGGTTTGTGCATGTTGTTTCCCTCACCCCGGCCCTCTCCCGAGGGGAGAGGGGGCAGGAAGTAGGCCTGGTATTGCGTGGGCGCTAGGCTAGATTGGGTGGTGGAGGGTTTCGCCCATGATCACCACGTCGCCCGCCTTCAAGCAGAACGCCCATGAGGCGTTGGCCGATGCGTCGCTGCAGAAGGCGTTGAAGTTCAGTAAGCCGCAATTCATGGCGCGCCGTAGTGCCGCCGTGGCGCGGTTGCCGGAGTTCGAGCGGCTGCGCGACATCGGGCGGGACATCAAGAATCATACGCTGGCGAACCTCGATTTCTATCTGGAGACGTTCGAGGCGAACGTGCTGGCGGCCGGTGGGCAGGTGCATTGGTGCAGCACGGCCGATGACGCGCGGGCGGCGGTGTTGAAGATTTGTAAGGATGCCGGGGCGCGGACGGTGACCAAGGGCAAGTCCATGATCTCGGAAGAGCTCGGCATCAATGCGCATTTGGAGGCCGCCGGAATCCAGCCGATCGAGACGGATTTGGGCGAGTATATCATCCAGCTGCGGCACGAGACGCCGAGCCATATCATCGCCCCGGCGTTTCACCTGAACCGCGAGGATTGGGAGGCACAGTTCCGCCTGTCGCACACGGATTTGCCGGCGGACCGGGTGTTTGCCGAGCGGCGGGACATTTTGACGGAGGCGCGGGGCAAATTGCGGGAGCGGTTCCTGGCGGCGGACGTCGGCATCACCGGCGCCAATTTCCTGATTGCCGAAACCGGCAGCAGCGTGATCGTGACCAACGAGGGCAATGGCGATCTGACCCAAACCTTGCCGAAAGTACATATCGCGCTGGCCAGCATCGAGAAAATGGTGCCGACGCTGGAGGACGCGACCAGCCTGCTGCGGCTGCTGGCGCGGTCCGCCACGGGGCAGGATTTCAGCGTTTACACGACGTTCAGCACCGGGGGACGGCGTCCGGACGATCTGGACGGGCCGCAGGACTACCATGTGGTGATCGTGGATGCCGGGCGCTCGGCCATGATGGGGACGGAGTTTCAGGAGATGCTACGCTGCATCCGCTGTGCGGCGTGCATGAACCATTGCCCGGTGTTTGGCGCGGTGGGGGGGCACGCGTATGGCTGGGTGTATCCGGGGCCGATGGGCAGCGTGCTGACGCCCTCGCTGATCGGGGTGGACAAGTCCGGGCATTTGCCGAACGCCAGCACGTTCTGCGGCAAGTGCGAGAGCGTGTGCCCGGTGAAGATCCCGCTGCCGAAGATGATGCGGCATTGGCGGGAGCGGGAGTTCGAGCGCCATTTGCAGCCCGGCGGCATCCGGACCAACCTCGCGTTGTGGGCCTATTTTGCGCGACGGCCGAAGCTGTATCGCTTGGCCACCCGGGTGGGTGCGGTGGCGCTGGGTCTGTTGGGACGGGGACGCGGGCGGTTCGTGTCGCTTCCGTTCGCCTCTGGCTGGACCGCGGGCCGTGATTTGCCGGCGCCGGAGGGTGAGACGTTCATGGCCCGTTATGCCAAGCAACAGCGGCGGGCATGACCAAAGAAGCCATCCTCGGTGCCATCCGCCGCGGCTTGAAGCGCGGTCCGTTGCCGGCGGACCAGGCTGCGATGCTGCGTGAACGGTTGGCGGAGCACCCGCGGCATTTGATTCCCATGCGGAGCCAGGTGTCGCGTCCGGCGCAGATCGCGCTGCTGATCGCCAATATCGAGAAGGAGT
>JAYVOF010000172.1:0-26027 GCA_043758105.1 Rhodospirillales bacterium
CCGTCAACGCCACCGGCTGAATCGCCCCCGCCCCCCCCCCCACCCCCAGAACGAGCCGGAACAGGATCAACGACGGCATGGACCACGCGAACCCACACAGCACGGACCCCACCAGGAAAATGGCAATCCCCACCAGCAACACCGGCTTCCGCCCATACACATCCGCCAGCTTGCCAAACACCACCGTCATGGCCGTCTGCGTCAGCAGGAACGCGCTGAACACCCACGCATACAGATGCAAATCCCCCAACTGCCCGGCAATCTGCGGCATTGCCGTGGACACGATCGTCGCCTCGATCGCAATCATGAACATCCCCGCCATGATGGAGGCCAGGATGAACGGGCGGCGCAGGGTCGTTTGAGACATCTCTACCGTCTAATCCGATCCCGCCGGGCCGAAAACCCACCGCCCGCTCACGCCTGTGTCATCTGGCCGGACCGCCCCCAGCGACCTCGACCCGGCGCGAATCCGCACGGAGGTCACCCGCGACATCGCCGAAACCCTCGGCCGCCTGGCCCAAGCGCTAGAGACCCGGCACAGCGCGGACCGGGTGTCGAGCTTCCTCATGCGCCGCCTGTTCTGCATGTTCGCGCAATCGGCAGACCTGCCGCCCAGCCGCACCGCCTTCACCGACATCCTGGCCCGCTGCCGGGGCGCCCCAGAGAAATTCGTGGGCCTCGTCGGCGATCTGTGGCGGCAACTGTCCATTCCGGATGCTCGGCTGCATGTGCGGTTAGTTATAATTTGTCTAGAGAGTCGAACAGCGTTAGCTTGATCCGCTTAGACAGCTGATCCCAAGCGAACAGCATGGGTACCGGGTTTTTGAACACCAAGTGTGGCTCCAATCGCGGAGGCACGCCCCTACCGAAACGCCGTCCGAGCGCATGCGACGCAGCCTCAAGCTGCTCGCACCGCAGTAGGTGCTTTCGGAGCAGGTCAGGCCTATCCCTGGTGTCGAGTCCGCCCCTGAAATCCGCGAGCTGCTCAGCCACTTCGCCTGGCGTCTTGCGCAGTTGCAGGTCCTTGCACTCCATGACGAGCATACGGCTCGACGAAGGTCTCCACGCCAGCACGTCCACGTCGCCGTAATCCTTGTCCAAACTATATCCAAGCAGAGACGGCAGGCTGACTTCCTGCTGGACCTCCCAGCCGAGCTCACGCATGCGCTCCGCGACCTCGCCGTTGAATGAGTGTCCAGCCCGATTGCTCATGCTGCCGAGCCAGGAGCGCATCGCGTCGGAGTCGACGTAGCCGTGCGGAAATTCTCCCGCGAGAAGGCCACGCACTAGGTAAGCGGCTCCGTCGACGACCATACCCGGCGCGATCAGCAAGCGGGGGTTCCGGTCGCCTGGCCCGTCCAGTTCCACAATCGGCCGCCGCATGAGCGAAAGCCGGCGCCGGAACCTCCATGGCTGCCGATCTCGTTCCTTGTATCCGGGAGGAG
This sequence comes from Rhodospirillales bacterium, assembly GCA_043758105.1. Classification (GTDB taxonomy): domain Bacteria; phylum Pseudomonadota; class Alphaproteobacteria; order Acetobacterales; family Acetobacteraceae; genus JANPPS01. Next base: position 1,446 of record JAYVOF010000172.1, read on the forward strand.
GCACACGCCATTCAGGGCGGCGTCGCAGGACGAACTTGTCCAGCACAGCTAAAATTTCTACCTCGGAGATGGAGCCCGGCCCTCTGCACGCGGCCACAAGGTCCGATGTCCTCAGCTCCATTACCGCCTCTCCGCGCTCAGTGCCAAGATCCTGCACAAGACGCAAAAAATTCATCAACTCTTCGAACCCGACATTGAACTCCGACCTCCACGCGGCCAAGAACCTTTCGTCAAGTTTATCCGCCGGGTCCTCCACCGTCGCGCCCCGCTCATAGCTCTCGGAGTAACCCGCGATGCTCCGTTCTGTGTGGGCGTCAGCGAGAACCCGGCCGAACGGCGCGAGCACGTCATCCTCGAAGTCGTGCGCCGCCATGATGTTGCCCAACGGCGAAACCTTCAGCGTCGGCCTCATCGCGTCCCAGCGAATCGAGTCCGACCATCCTCCCAGCCTAAACAAAATCATCGCATTGGCCATAAGACGCGAAATATCGAGCGACCCTGGCCGGGCACCCGTGTCCGGGCATTCGCAGGCAGCAGCCTCGATCAGGATTCTCGTTGACAGAGTGACCGCGTTCAGTTCTATAATCTGCCCGCTCATCGTGACGATCGTCTGTGTGCGTTTCCGCCGCAAGCCGATGTTCGCGGCGGCAGTGCGGTGCCAGCGATTCCGCTGAAAACAGGCCGACTCGTGGTTGTTGATTAGCGCTACCAGCATCTCGCGCCGGCTGAACGTGCTGAGCGACGCGCAAAGGTCCTCTTCTACCGCAGTCACGGTTGCGTTCAGCAATTCCATGCATTCGCTCTTCCCTTCCACTTCGTGTCCGGGGCCGCGTGGGCGGGCACGCCAGGCGAGCCCGATTTGGTAAAGAGCGATGTCCTGGGACTCGCTCATCACCGGATGAGCGGCGAAACGGTGGGCAACGAGGTCACGGTAGCTGCGCGACTGCATTAGATGAATGTGCCGCGCGAACCCCGCAGGGATGATTGACGCGACCAGCCTGACCAAATCTTTGGCGGGGAGTTCGGCTCCGGCCAGCGCGGCAGTGCCACGGACCAGGGCCGAGACCAGGGCCACCTCGGCCGCGTTTTCCGGAAGCCGGAATGCTCCCTCGAAAGCTGCCGGCACGGTCAGCATCACGGTGCACGCATTCCAATCGGTCGCGACCGAGAGAATGCTGTCTAGGGCGGCTGGGTCCAAAGGTCGCTCGTCTGCATTCTCCCATTCGCGCAGGCAATCGAAGCGGACTTTCCAAGTGATCGGACCCGGAGGGAGACTTGAAAAAAAACGCTCCAGAACGGGCGCACTTCGTGACAGCCAAGTCCCCAGCATTTCCCAATGTTCAAAAATGATACGGGCCGGCGTCCCCTGCGGTGCATCCACGTCGAGCCACCAAGGCCGCGGTCCACCCAGGAACGCCGCGATCAGGCGTCCCTCCTTGGCGTGGGTCCAGCTCTGGTGAACGTGAGCCCGTTCGCCGTCCTCTGCGAACAGGCTCTCGTCGCGTCGCCTCATGACAATAAAGCGGCCGGAGCCGTCCTGGGCCGCTCTTGCATCGTAGGTCGCGGCGACCTCCGCCCTGAGTGATAACAGGCCGTTCTGTGGCACCATCAATGTCGCCTCGCGCCCGTCGTGTCCGAGGTCGTCGGGCAAATCGGCATGCGGCGCGAGCGCGCCCTCCAGCTCCTTCTCCCAAGCGAACAGGTTCAGGAGCCCATTTGGGACAGCCAGCTTGACGCCTGCCTGACGCACCGCCCTGACCGCGTCTAGGGTCCGCCATAACGAGAGCGGCGTCGTGCCCGGTGCCGGGCTGAGGGTTTCCAGGTCAGCTGCTGGTATGAATGCCTGCCGCCAGCCGGTTGCTCTCTTAGGCTCCGACACAAGGAGGCCCCTGCCCCAGCCGCAAGACACCAACATCGTTATGCCGGACCGGAAGCCGGGTAGCAGGGCCGCTTCCGCCTGGCCGCGGAGGCTCGCGGAGCCGAGCGCGCGTTGGAGCCTGCCAGGGTGGGCGTTCATTCCGACAAGGCCGCGTTCGTCATAGCCTTCAAGGTCGTCGGCGAAGAACACCCAGTTGATCCAGCGTCCTTCATCCACGTTCTGCAGCAACCCTGCAATCCTGATTCCGCCGACCTTCGTGAAGGAGATAGGCGAGCCCGCGCGGCCTCCGAACAGAGGAAGCGACGAGAACACCCTGCCGTATTCCGACGCCAACGCATCCTCGAGCAACGACCGCTTTCCGTCAGCGATGCAGGACTCGATCACCAGCCTGCGAATAGCTGCGCTAACCGCCGTAGGCAGCAACAAAATTAGATCGCCACCAAACCTAATCAAAGGACGGCGCTCCAGGCGAGTATGGCCGATGCTGTCGTCCGCGATTCCTGCCCAGGCCACCGGTTCGAGGATGAACGGCTGGAGTGCCTCCAGCGTTAGTCCCAACGTCTTCAAGCATTCCGGCGTGAACCGCAGCCGGTGCCGTGACGCGGGCTCACCCAGGCCGGTGCCGGCGGGCAAGACCCTGAGCGGGAACTCTCCGCCGGTCATGTTCGCCTCAACCCCGGACCGCCGGGCAAGCTCTTCGGACAGGGTTAGAAGCGCATGCGTACTCGCCCGCAGTCCGTCACTGGACATGTCCATCGGCAATGCACCAAGGACGCCGATGAAACGCTGGGCGTGGAAGCGGGACGCTTCCCAGATGCCTTCGAAGAGGCGGTAGTTACCCATTGGCGTTGGCAAACGTGTGACGAACAGGTCCTCAGCCGGATCCTGCAGGCGTCCGTAGGATCCCGACGACAGGGCACGAAACCAACCTGACACCTCTGACCGTTTTGGCCTGCGCTGTCCCCGCCCTCGTGCCAACGCTATGCACACCAGCGTTTCCACAACAAGGCAATTTGCCTGAAGGCTAGGCACGGTAAGCAGGTGGGCGATCGTCTCTGCCGCCAACCCGCCGGAGCAGCTTTCCATGGCCAGGGTTGCTCTCCGATTGAGAGCAGCGATCTCTTTGAGGCTGCCGTGAGGGGCCCCGGCCAATAGCGCGTCCATGAAAGTGGCATCGAGCGTGCGGTCGAGGCCTTCAGTTTGATCGATTTCGGACATCAAGGTCGCAGTTCAAGGTGGGTCCACGCGCGGGTTCTAACCGATATGACTTAGTATCGTAAGTTAATATCTATAAATTTGGCGGCACATAGAAGGTTCGCAGCCACGTCAGCTTCTGTCTAATGGCGACGGGTAGTGAACAGTCCGCTTCCGGCCCTAACCCGCAGCTTAGCATCGCCGTAAACCAGGGCCACAAGCAAATGTGTTGTAATAGGTCGCCACGCCAAGCGGTTCGCAATGATAGTGGTATTAAACCGGTGTTTGAACACGGCTGTCGGGGACATCTATGTTGAAACATTCCTCCAGCAAACTCATGTTTTCACCATGGCTACCCAGAACCCCTCCCCCATACCCGCGTCATGCCCCTCTGAAACCGCGGCGGAGCGATCTGACCGTCTCCGGGAAGAGAGGCTCATACTCTCCCAGGCGGAAGCCGATATCGATGCAGGACTGGGCATCGATGATGACGCATTGGAACAGTGGCTGGACCGTCTCGACCACGACGAGACCGCCTGAGCCCTGTGTTTTCCGACAGCTCACAGCACGCAACGCCCTCTCATCCCTACGCCTGTCAAAGCAACCCGTTCGCCAGCGCATCACGCAGCACCTTCTCCACGCGGGCGTTGTATCCTTTGCCGTCGCCCTTACGCCATCGACGACATCGGCCGCAAGACGGAAGCCGATATGCACCTTCGGGCTCTGGACCGGCGGGCGTCCAACCCGATTCTTCCATGCCTGATAGGGCACCGGAAAACCCTCCTTGAACGGCTTGGCCCGGGCGAAATCCGCCTCGGTCCATGCCGGGTTTTCATCAACATCGGCCGGGGGTGGGTCACGCTCGATGGACATACTACCCTCTCGTCCATTGGCCTTCCGCAGTGAGATCGCGCGCAGCACGACGCCGCGCATGGTGAACACCAGCATGGGGAGCCGTCCGTCGATCAAGCCGAGAGCCTGAATCCTTTGTTCTCCGTAGTCATAGCGGTCATCGGCCGCATAAAGGGCCGTGTCAAAATCCATACGCTCAGCGTCTGCCAGGGACAGCCCGTGTTGTCGTCGATTGATCGCGTCTTTATCCGGGTCGAATGCGATCTCCATCGATAAATGTAGCAACAACAATGAGTCATAGCAAGCAACCCTAAACCGAACCCTTGACCTCGGGTATGGAATATGTTCCTATCGCCCTCACATGCACCCCGCCCCCACCCCTCCCCAATCACAACCCGCCTCACCCCCCGAGTCACACGAGGACCCCCACGCCTTCGAGAGCGACGACGCCTACTACCGCGCAATCCTCCACGATCTGATCGACCACGGCGCAGAGCTCGCCCGCCAACTCCGCGAACGCGCCGCCAAACAGCCCGAATTCGACCTATCCATCCCCTTCGACCGCATCGCCCGCACCATCCGCCGCACCATCGCCCTCGCCCGCCACATCGCCACCAACCCGTCCAAATCCCGCGCCCACGCCGTCGATCGCACCCAAGCCCGCGAGAAAATAATCCGCGGCGTAGAAGACGCCATCGAAGCCAAGCGCGGCCCCAAGACCGACAACGACATCCTCTACAACGAACTCCACGAACGCCTCCTCGACGACGGCCTCGAGCGCGACCTCCGCACCCGCCCCATCGACGACATCATCGAAGAAATCGCCCGCGACCTCGGCGTCGCCTACCAATCCCGCGCCTACATCTGGAAGCGCCGCACCCCCGCCGACCTCGCCACCCTCCGCGCCCGCGCCGCCGCGAACGAAACTGAACCTGAAAACCCAAGTAGGGTGGGCTTCAGCCCACCACAACAACGAAACAAACTTTGGGCCAAAGCACCGTAGGATGGGTGAAACCCATCGCTTTCGCCGAAAAGCGTCGCACCCATCCGACAGCAAAACAACGCAGCAGGAAATCCGAAATCTCCGGAACGGGTATCCACCGTCTATTCAAAACGCGTCAAGGAACCAGCCACCCCCGAATCTGCTCCGCCCCGGACCAGGCAAAGCGGGCCCGCCTCTGGCCATCCCCGGCCAAATAAAGCCACTCCACCGCCGACAGCGTGATCTCGATCACCGCAAACTGGGCAAACCCGTCCGCCTCGGACACATGCTCCAGCGCGTCCGGGTCGGCCACCATCGTGCCGGGCTGCGCGGCGACGGTGTAGGCCGCACGCGACCCGGCGTGCAGCCGGTCCCACGCGGCCCGGGCGGGAGGGCCGGTGAAAACAGCGGCCATGCCATCCAGACGCAGCTGGATGTGCGCGCCCGCATCCCACACATGCAGCGCCACGGCCGGCTGCGCGACCAGCGCCGCAATCTTGGCCGCGCGGCGGTCGCTATGCACCGTCACCACCCGGCGGGCCGGGTCGAACGCGCGCAGCACCACCGTCCGCACCTGCGGCCGCCCGTCCAGCCCGACACTCGCCAGCGCCGGGGTCCGGCACGGCGAGCGGCGGTCCGCCACACCGCGGGAGAGCCGCCGCCACGCATCGGCCAGCACGTCGTCCAAATCCTGCATTCCCCAAACAATGGCGTGCGGTGCAGCATTTCCCAGCCCCCGCCCCTCGACAGATCGTCCGCCCACGCCAATAAGGACGCCACCCGAGCCCGACTATGTGACAGACAGGAGACGTGGATGGACCGCATCGAAGCCGCAGGACTGATGGTTGCCCCCGCGCTGCATGCGTTCGTGGCCGAGGCGCTGCCCGGCACCGGCGTCAGCGCCGATGGCTTCTGGTCGGGCTTCGCCGACATGGTTCGCAGCCTGATGCCCCGCAACGCGGCGCTGCTGGCCGAGCGGGACGCCATGCAGGCGCAAATCGACGCCTGGCACCAGGCGCAAGGCCCCGCCGCCCATGACCCGGCCGCCTACGCCGACTTCCTCCGCGGCATCGGCTATCTGCTACCGGAGCCTGAGCCGTTCGAGGTCGAGACCGCGAACGTGGACGCCGAGATCGCGCTGATCGCCGGGCCGCAGCTGGTGGTGCCGGTGATGAACGCCCGCTACGCCCTGAACGCCGCCAACGCCCGCTGGGGCAGCCTCTATGACGCGCTGTACGGCACGGACGCGCTGCCCGAGACGGGTGGGGCGGAGCGAGGGCGTGGGTTCAACAAGGTGCGGGGCGCCGCGGTCGTCGCGCGGGCAAAACAGGTGCTGGATCTGGCCGCGCCACTTGCCGAGGGCTCGCACGCGGACGTCACCGGCTACGCGGTCGCGTCCGGGCAGCTGGTGGTGACCCTGGCCGGCGGCGGGCATGGAACGTTGGCGACGCCGGGCAAATTCGTGGGATACCGCGGCGAGCCCACTTCCCCCACCGCCATCCTATTGAAAAACCACGGCCTGCACGCCGAAATCCGCATCGACCGCGCCCACGCCATCGGCATCACCGACCCGGCGGGCGTGGCGGATGTGCTGCTGGAATCGGCCATCAGCACCATCCAGGACTGCGAAGACAGCGTGGCGGCGGTGGACGCGGCGGACAAGGTGGCGGTGTATCGCAACTGGCTCGGCCTCATGAACGGCACGCTGAACGCCGACCTCGAAAAGGAGGGCCGCACCCTCACCCGGCGGCTCAACCCGGACCGGGACTACACCGCGCCGGACGGCGGCACGCTGACAGTACCGGGCCGAAGCCTCATGCTGATCCGCAACGTCGGCCACCACATGATGACGGACGCCGTGCTGACGGCCGAGGGCGCCGGAATTCCGGAGGGCATGCTGGACGCGGCCATCACCTCGATGATCGCCGTGCACGATCTGCGCGCCGAGGGTCCGATCCGCAACAGCCGCACCGGCTCCGTCTATATCGTGAAGCCGAAGATGCACGGCCCGGCGGAGGTCGCCTTCGCCAACGACATGTTCGCCCATGTGGAGGACATTCTGGGGCTCGAGCGGTTCACGCTCAAAATGGGCATCATGGACGAGGAGCGGCGCACCAGCGCCAACCTCGCCGCCTGCATCCACGCGGCGCGCAACCGGGTGGCGTTCATCAACACCGGGTTCCTGGACCGCACCGGCGACGAAATGCACACCTCGATGGAGGCCGGCGCCATGATCCGCAAGGCGGAGATGAAGGGCACCGCCTGGATCAAATCCTACGAGGACCGCAACGTGGACGTTGGGTTGGCCTGCGGCCTCCGCGGTCACGCGCAGATCGGCAAGGGCATGTGGGCGGCGCCGGACCGGATGGCGGAGATGCTGGAACAGAAGATCGGCCACCCCCGCGCCGGCGCCAACACCGCCTGGGTCCCCTCCCCCACCGCCGCCACGCTGCATGCGCTGCATTACCACCAGGTGGACGTGGCCGCGCGCCAGGCGGAGCTGGCCGGGCATCCGCGCGGCACGCTGGCGGATCTGCTGACCCTCCCCGTGGCGGACCGCCCCAACTGGGCCCCGGACGACGTGCAGCAGGAGCTGGACAACAACGCGCAGGGCATCCTGGGCTACGTGGTCCGCTGGATCGACCAAGGCGTGGGGTGTTCCAAGGTCCCGGACGTGCACGACGTGGGCCTCATGGAGGACCGCGCGACCCTACGGATTTCCGCCCAGCACATCGCCAACTGGCTGCACCACGGCGTGGTGACGGAGGGGCAGGTGCGCGAGACGATGGCCCGCATGGCCGGCGTGGTGGACCGTCAAAACGCGAACGACCCGGCCTACACCCCCATGACCGGCCACGAACACGCCCCGGCGTTCCAGGCGGCGTGTGATTTGGTGTTCAAGGGGCGTGAGCAACCGAATGGCTATACCGAGTTCATCCTCCATGCCCGGCGGCGCGAGGCGAAAGCGGCGTAGCATCGTCACGGTTCATTAACCTCTCACCGGTAAACTGGCCCGGGTGGTGATGAGGACGATGTGCTGCACGCAAGGCGAATGACAGAGCGCGGGTTTCGGCCCGGCCGCCCGACGAAAGCGGCGGCCCATTTCGCCCGCGGGCGTGCCATGGTTTCGTCCGGGCAGCTGGCGGAGGGGGTGCGGGCGATCGATGCCGCCATCAGCCTTGATCCGCTGCAGGCCAGCCACCTGCGCGAACTCGGGCACACCCTGTGGAACGCGGGTCAGCGTGAGGTCGCCGTCGGCGTCTTGATGCACGGATCGAAAATACCTGGGATCGAGGCGTCGCTCCTGGTGGACCTCGCCGGCATGCTCATCGAACTCGGCCATCTCGACGCCGCGGCCGGGGCCGCCATGGTCGCCATCGAACGACAGCCCGGGTCCGCCACGGCACAGGCGCATCTCGGGCGGGCCCTGTTCGGCCTCGGCCAGCATCAGGCGGCGCTGGCACCATCCATCGCGTCGGTGACGCTCAATCCGCGCAACGCCAATGCCGTGTCCAACCTCGGTGCCGTCCTGCTGCACCTCGGCTTCTACGAACAAGGACTGGATTTTTCACGTCAGGCCACGGCGCTCAATCCGGCACTGTATCAGGCATACGTCAACCAAGCCGTGGCGCTGGACGCCCTACGCCGGCCCACGGAGGCGGAGGCGGTGTCCCGTGCCGCGCTGGCCGTGGCACCTCACAACCCACAGGTGCGGCACAACCTCGCAGCCCATCTGCTAGGCACCGGCACTCTCAGCGCGGAGGCGTGGACGCTGTATGAAGCCCGGCTGCAAATGACAGCTGCCGCCCGCGCCATTGCGGACTTCCCACGCTGGCAGGGTGAAGACATCACGGGTCAGACCATCCTGCTCCATGCCGAGCAGGGGCTGGGCGATACGCTCCAGTTCGCGCGGTATGTGACGTTGGTGGCCGAACGCGGGGCCCGGGTTATTTTGGTCGTGCAGCCGGAGCTGGTGCGGCTGCTGCGCACGCTGCCCGGTGTGTCCGTGGTACTCGCGGCCGGCGCACCCCTGCCCGAGTTCGACTGGTTTTGTCCCCTGCTCAGCCTGCCCCGCGCCTTCGGCACCACGCTCGGAACCATTCCAGGACAAACGCCCTACATCCTACCTGACCCGGCACTCGTCCACCGCTGGCGAACGCCGGCCGAAAATGACACCGGCACGCCGCTTGCGGTCGGTGTGGCCTGGGCTGGAAACCGGCTGTTCATCCATGATGCCACCCGCTCCATCCCCGCGGCGGCCCTGGCACCGCTGGCGAACATGCCCGGCCTGCGTCTCCATAGCCTACAAAAATGCCACAGCCTGCAGAACTCTGATGACGGGGCACCTCCGGTCGAGCTGCTCGATCGAATGGCCGGCGTGACGGATTTCGCCGACACCGCCGCCCTGATCGCTGGGCTGGATCTCGTCATCACCATCGACTCCGCCGTGGCGCATCTGGCGGGAGCGATCGGCAAAGAGGTCTGGATGCTCTCCCGCTATACCGGATGCTGGCGCTGGTTACGTAATCGGGCAGATACGCCGTGGTACCCCACCATGCAGATCTACCGCCAGCCCTGTCACGGGGACTGGGACTCTGTCCTCCGTGCCGTCCGTACCGACCTCGAAGCCCGCGTCGCGGCCAGGGCCCTATGCCGGGGGAGGGTTCACGAATTTCCCGACCACACCACCCCGTAAAGCGCCACGATCTCTGCGGCATTCGGTACGCGCGGATTATTCGCCGGGCTGCCGGACGCCAGCGCCTGCGCCGCCATCACGCCCAGTTTCGCATCCCATTCGGCCTTATCGATCCCATAGGCGGCGGGCGTCGGCACATCCAGATCGCGGTTGAGCTGCATCAGCCCCTCCGCCAGCTTCTCCGCCGCCACCGCATCACGATCCCCTGCGCCTGCGAATCCGATGGTGCGTGAGGCTGTGGCATACCGGGTTTCGGCCGATTCAAGTCCGAAGCGCGTGATCGCCGGCAGCAGCATGGCGTTGCTGAGGCCGTGCGGGACATGAAAATGCGCGCCGATCGGGCGGCTCATGCCATGCACCAGCGCCACCGAACTGTTGGTGAACGCGATCCCGGCTTGCATCGCGCCCAGCATCATCGCCTCACGGGCACGGCCGTTATGGGGTTCAGCATAGGCGGTCCGCAGATGGGCCCCGATCAGCGCCATCGCCGCCAGCGCCTGCGTGTCCGAATACGGATTGGCCTTGCGGCTGACGTATGCCTCCAGCGCGTGGGTCAGGCTGTCCACGCCCGTGTCAGCCGTGATGCGCCGGGGCACGGTGAACGTCAGCTCGTAATCCACCACGGCCGCGAGCGGGAGCGCCGCCATGCCGGCGATCAGCATCTTCTCCCCCCGCCCGGTATCCGTGATCACGGTAAATCGCGTGGCCTCGCTGCCCGTCCCGGCGGTGGTCGGCACCGCGATGATCGGCAGGGCGGCCCCGTCATTGGCGACCGGCACCTTGAAGTCGCGCATCGCGGACCCGGGCGGACCCGCGGCCAGGATCGCCATGGCCTTCGCCGTATCGATCGGCGAGCCGCCGCCGAACCCAATCAGGCAATCGAACTGGCCGTCCAGCAGCAGGGCGCACCCGGCCACGATCACCGTGTCCGTGGGCTCCGGCACCGTATCGCTGAACACCGCCGGATGCAGGCCCGCGGCCACCAGCGGGTCGAGGCACCGGCGCACCAGGCCGGAGCTGACCATGAACGGGTCGGTCACCACCAGCGGACGGCTCAGGCCGAATTTCTGCAACACCGTCGCGATGTCCGCCACCGCGCCGCCGCCCACCAGCATCAGCCGGGGCGAGACGATGGTCGCACTCATGTCCGCGCCCCCGTGCGGTGCCCCATCCGGCGCGCAGCATACAGCGCCAACCGCCGTGCCGCGTTCGGTGCCGCAGCGTGCGCCGCGTGGAGGGCAGCCGGGGGCAGCTCGGCGGCGCGATGACAGGCGGAGCGGTGGGTGGCAGTGATCTCGTGCAAGGCAGGGTCCTCGATACGGCAGCGGTCGATCACGTAAGCACATCGCGTGTGAAAACGGCAGCCCGCCGGAATGTCGGTCGAGCTGGGTATGTCACCGCCGGGCTGCCGGGTCAGACGGAGATGCGGGTCGGGACGGGGAATGGCCGCCAGCAGCACGCGGGTATAGGGATGGCGCGGATTGGCGAACAATTCGGCCTTGGGCCCGATTTCGACGATCCGCCCGAGATACATGACCGCCACCCGGTCCGCCACGTGCTTCACCACCGCCAGGTCGTGGGCGATGAACAGATACGACAACCCGAGCCGCGCCTGCAGATCGGCCAGCAAATTCACCACCTGCGCCTGGATCGACACATCGAGCGCGCTGACCGGCTCGTCCAGCACCACCAGCGCCGGTTCGAGCGCCAGCGCCCGGGCGATGCCGATCCGTTGCCGCTGACCGCCGGAAAATTCGTGCGGGTAGCGGGCCGCGTGATACGGCGCGAGGCCGACCAGCTCCAGCAGCTCCGCCACCCGGGCACGCCGGGCGGCCGCATCGCCGATCCGGTGCACCACCAGCGGCTCGGCGAGGATGTCGTGCACGCTCATGCGCGGATCGAGCGAGGAGAACGGGTCCTGGAACACCATCTGCATCCGCCGCCGCACCGCCCGCAACGCCGCCCCACCGAGGCCGGTGATGTCCGCGCCCTCGAACCGGACAATCCCGCCCGTCGGCTCGATCAGGCGGAGCGCCAGCCGCGCCGTGGTGCTCTTGCCGCAGCCGCTTTCGCCGACCAGCGCAAGGGTCTCACCCGGGGCCACGCCGAACGACACACCATCCACAGCACGCACCGGCGGTGGTGCGCGGGAGAACGGCCCGGCACGGGTGGTGAAGTGCTTGGCGAGGCCGCTTACCTCCAAAACATCCGGCAGTGAAATCATACCGACGCCTCGACCGGTGCGCGAAGACACGCCGCCGCATGTTCCGGGCCCAAGAACCGCAGCGCCGGGTCGGTGCGGGTGCAGGCATCGTCCATGAATACGCAGCGGGGATGGAACCGGCACCCGGACGGCATATCGAACGGCGGCGGCACCGCGCCCTCGATCGCCAGCAGCCGGTCTCGCTCCTCCTCGATCCGCGGCATACTGCCCAGCAGGCCCAACGTATAAGGATGCTGCGGATCGTCGAACAAATCCGCGCCAGCCGCCTGCTCGACCACCCGGCCCGCATACATAACCAAGACCTGGTCCGCCATCTCGGCCACGACGCCCAGATCATGCGTGATCAGCACGATGGCCATGCCGGATTCCGCCTGCAGATCGCGCAATAAATCCAAAATCTGCGCCTGCACCGTCACATCCAGCGCCGTCGTCGGCTCGTCCGCGATCAGCACATCTGGGCCGCAGGCAAGCGCCATGGCGATCATCACCCGCTGGCGCATGCCGCCGCTCATCTGGTGCGGATAATCCTCCACCCGGCGGCTCGCTCCCGGAATACGCACCCGGTCCAACGCCGCCACCGCCCGCGCCCGCAGCGCCGCCCGCGAGGCACGCCGGTCATGCACGCGCATCGCCTCCGTCAGCTGATCGCCCACGGTGAACACCGGGTTTAGGCTGGTCATCGGCTCCTGAAAGATCATGGCGATCCGCCTGCCGCGCACCTCCCGCATGGCGCGGTTCGGCAACTGCAACAAATCACGCCCGTCGAACATCACCCGGCCCGACACAAGCCCCGGGGCCGGCACGAGCCGCATGACCGAAAGGCTCAGCATGCTCTTGCCGCAGCCACTCTCGCCCACGATCCCCAGCGTCTGCCCACGCTCGACCTGGAGCGAGACGCCATCGACCGCCGCGACCTCGCCCATCTTACTTGGCGCTTTACCGGGAAAAACCGTCCGTAAACCCTCGATCCGAAGCAGGCTCAGGCGCGGTAATCCACGCGATCATGCTCGACCAGCCGCAAGCAACTCTCCCACAGCATGTCGCAATGCTCGAGCCGGTCGGGCCGGTCGAACTGCGCCGCGGTGTGCTGACGGACCTCCTCGGGCGGTAGGATCAGCTCGGTTCCACCGGACATCGCCATGATCTGCGCCTGGCACGCCCGCTCCAAATAATAGATATTCATCCAGGCTTCCGGGATGGTGCGCCCGCCGACCAGGAGGCCGTGATTGATCAGGATCATCGCCGAGTGCTGGCCCAAATCCCGCACCAACCGGTCCCGCTCATCGAGGTCGAGCGCGATGCCCTCGTAGCCGTGATAGGCCAAATGCCCATAGAATTTGAGCGCGTGCTGGCTGATCGGCAGCAGCCCCTGCTTTTGCGCCGACACCGCGATCCCGGCCGCGGTATGGGTATGGATCACGCAGGTGAGGTCGTGGCGGGCCATGTGGATGGCCGAGTGGATGGTGAACCCCGCCTCATTGACCCGGCGGCTGCTGGAATCCGCCTCCACCACGTTGCCGTCGCAATCGATCCGCACCAGGTCCGACGCACGCATCTCGTGGAATTGGATGCCGTATTGGTTAATCAGGAAATGGTTCTCCGGCCCCGGCAGCCGGGCGCTCAGATGCGTGTAGATCAGGTCGGTCATCCTGAAATGCGCGATAAGGCGATAGAGCGCCGCGAGGTCGCAGCGGACGCGCCACTCCTCCGCCGAAACGCCGGATTGAAACGGGCGGGCGAGGGTGGCGGGAGACAGGGGCACGTTCATCATCAGCCTCCATTAAGGTGGCGCATGATCGGTCGGCGGACCCCGCCAGGTCAAGCGAGTCCGGCGCTTCAGCATCCCGCGCCCAAATTGATCCCCTCGATCCGCGCCCAGCCCGCGCCGATGCGCAGCACCGACCGTGACGCCGGGCCGAGGTCGAACCGGTGCAACAGGTCGAGCGGCACCCCGAGCACCAACGCCACCACCGCTTTCAAAATATCCTGATGGCTCACCACCGCCACCTCTCCCGCCGGATAAAGCGCCGCCCAACGCTGCACGGCCGCCATGGCGCGGGCCTGGGCCGCCAGCATCGTCTCACCGCCCGGCACCGGGGCCACACCGCGGTTTTGGTTCCAGGCGTCCCATTCGGGCCCGGCCAGTTCGTCGAACCGGCACCCGGTCCAGGCGCCGAATTCGATCTCGTTCACGGCCGGGTCGGTTTGCACCATCAGGTTATGCCGGGCCGCGATCGGGGCGGCGGTTTGCTGGGCGCGCTCCAGCGGGCTCGAGATCACCGCCGCCAGCGGCACGCCGGCCAGGGCGTCCGCCAGCCGCGCGGCTTGGGCGTGCCCCTCCTCGCTCAACAAAACGCCCGCCATCCGGCCGGCCAAAGTGTGGCCGAGCAGGGAATGCGACGCGTGGCGGATGAGGTGCAGCGTCGTCAGACGGGCGTGTCCGCGCCGCCCTGGAACGCATCGTCCAGCGCCACATCCCACAATTTCACGCCGCCCGTGATCCCCGCGTCATTGCTCACGATCCGCACATCCGCCGGCAGCGTGAAGTCGATCAGGCGGGCGTCACCGCCGCCGATATACAGCGTGTCGAAATTGATCACCACGCGAAGCTGATCCAGCGCCCGCTCGACCCGCTTCCGCCACCGCTTCTTGCCCACCTCTTCGAGCGCCTTCACGCCCAAATAGGCGTCATAGGTCATATCTTTCCAGACGATATGCTGGCTCATCTCCAAATGCGGCCCCAGCCTGCCGTCCTGATACAGCGCGAAGCCGAACCCGGTGCCAAGCGTGATCACACACTCCAGCCCCTGCCCAGCGATCACCCCCAGCCCCTGCACCGTCGCGTCATTCAGCAGCCGCACCGGCTTGCCGAGACGCTGCGCCAGCGTGTCCGAAAGTGGATAAGCCGCCCACGCCTTGGTGCCCAAATTCGGCGCCGTCTTCACCACGCCCTTCTGCACCACACCTGGGAAGCCCACCGAGACCCGGTCGAACTGACCCAGTTGCTCTCCGAGCGTCTGCAAATGCGGCACCACCGCGTCCGGCGTGGAGGGCCGCGGCGTCGCCACCCGCGCCCGCTCGCCGATCAGCCGGCCGGCCAAATCCAGCAGCCCGGCCTTTAGCCCGGTGCCGCCGATGTCGATCGCGAGCGTCACCGGGCCGGTCGGCCGCGCGGATGCGGGTGCCAGCCCCTCGGGCAGTAATTGCGGCGGGGACAGGTCGGGAACGTCGGTCATGGTCGCTCCAGGATACGCGGGCCGGTTGCGGTGCCGGCGATGATGCGGGTGGCCATGCCGATGAACAAGCCGGTTTCGACCACGCCGGTCATGGCCTTCAACTGTGCCGCCAACGCGGCCGGGTCGGGGATCGGCTGCTGGCAATCGAGGATGTAGTTGCCACCGTCCGTTAAGTACGGGACCCCATCACCCTGGCGCTGAACCGGCAAAATCCCCAACGCCGCGATCCGCGCCGCCGTCGCCTCCCAACCGAACACCACGACCTCCACCGGCAGCCGGACGCCGCCCAAACGCGGCACGAGCTTGCTCTCATCCACCACCACGATCATCTGCCGGCTCGCGGCCGCCACGATCTTTTCCCGCAACAACGCCCCGCCCAGTCCCTTGATCAGATCGAGCGTCCCGGTATGCACCTCGTCCGCGCCATCAATCGTGAGGTCGATCGTGTCGTAATCGGCGAACGTGGCCAGCGGAATGCCGAGGGCGCGGGCCTGCGTCGCCGTGCGCTCGGAGGTGGGAATGCCAACGACGCGCAACCCCTCCCGCACCCGGCGGCCCAGCACCGCCACCGCCATCGCCGCGGTAGAGCCGGTACCGAGGCCCAGCACCATGCCGTCCTCGACCGCGGCCACCGCCGCCTCCGCCGCCTGCAGCTTTAGGGCGTCCTGGTCCATTGAGGCTCCTGTAATCCACGAATGATGTTCTGCACGATCTCGGACGGCCGCGGCTCGACCGAGACCGTCAGGGGATGCTCGTCCGGCCCTGGCTCCTCCAGGGTCGCAAATTGGCTATCGATCAGGGTGGCCGGCATGAAATGGTTGTGCCGGGCGGCCTGCCGTTGACCGATCAGCGCACGGCTGCCCTGTAGATACACCAGCCGCACATCCGGCCCGGTCAGCAGCACGTCCCGATAAGCCCGCCGCAGCGCCGAGCACGCCACCACCCCGTGCTGTCCGGTGCTGCGCATGGCGTCGATCCAGGCGGCGATGGCCGCCAGCCACGGCCAGCGGTCCTCATCGGTGAGCGGCGTCCCACCCTGCATCTTCGCCGCGTTGGCCGGCGGGTGAAAATCATCCCCGTCCTCAAACGCCCAGCCCAGCGTCCCCGCCAGCAGCGCGGCCACCGTCGTCTTGCCGGACCCCGACACACCCATCACGACAAGGACCACCGGCATCGCCATGCCGGAAGGCTAAAGCAATTTGTCCGGCGCGACACCCCTCGCCTCACTATGGCGGTTGCGATGGCCCCACCCTCACCCCGGCCCTCTCCCGCCAGCGGGCGAGGGGGCAGCCTGATTTTCCTAACAATGGTCCGCCGGCGTCTTATCCATGACGAAGTGGACCAGGCACGCTGCGTATTTATCGGCGAACAGGACAGTTTGGCCGCCAAAATGTCCCCGGAGGCCGTCCGGCCGATCGATGATCAACACGCCGCCAAGCCGGGGGCGCAGCCGTTCGATCAAGGCGCGCCGCCGGTCCAGGTCTCCGGCGAACGGATCGGCCTCGAATTGCACGAATGCCAGTCGGGTCGGGGCGGACGGTGTGTCCGACACGATCTGCCGCAAATCGTCGTATTGCGCAGAGAGATTAGTGCTGCCTCCCGACCCATGGGCTGCGGCCGACACCGCAATGACCGCATCCGCCAGACCGGCCGTCTGCAACATCTGCAGACTATTCCACGCCCCGCGTGACTGGCCGCCCACCACGATCCGTTTATAGCCCCGCTGACGCAGATCGGTCAGCGTGTCCGCCAGCCATCCAGCGGCCCGAGTGCGATTGCCGTCGGCCACCGGGTCGCGATCGAACCGAACCACGTCGAACCCGGCATTGTTGAAGGCCCTGACATGCGGCTGCGGCTGGCGGCCGCGCGGGTCATCCATACTGTTATAGCCATGCGCCCATACGTAAACGCCGGCGGCCTGAGCCGGACCGTGCCAAAAATACCGCTGGTCCGGCTCGATCGTGTAATTCCAGGTTTTTACTAATGCCGGGGGAGCGGCGGCGTGCTGCGGTGCGCGGCCTTGCCACACCACGTCCAGATCCACGGCATAGAGCGCGCAATCCTGGGCACCGCGAGCCGCACATCCCGCCAGTGCCTTTTCTCGCACCTGCTCCGGCGTGCCCGTCCCCCCATTCCATCCGAACGCGGAGGGGCTGCCGATGGCAAACGCGCGGGGCAGATTGGTGATCAAGAACCCGGCATAGGCCGTCCGGCCGCCCTCCTCGAGCCTCGGGACTGCGCGCACATCCAGCACTGGCTGTGCTTGCAGCGCGTGCACCATCCCTCCTAGACCTGCCAACACCAGCGTTATCCACCGGAAGATCATGATCACCGCCATAATATTGAGCGCTTACAGCCTGGCACGGCTGACCTCTTGCGACAAAACATCTATAACAACCTCATGCTGACCGACCTGCCCAACCTGCTTACGCTGTCCCGCATCGCAGCCATCCCGCTGATCGTGGCGCTCGTCGCGTGGCGGACGCCGGTGGGGGATTTGGCCGCCTGTGTCGTGTTCGGCATCGCGGGCATCACCGACTACTTCGATGGCAAGCTCGCGCGCAGCCGGCGGCAGATCAGCGATGTCGGCCGGATGCTGGACCCGATCGCCGATAAGCTCCTGGTCGGTGCCACGCTCATGCTGCTGGCGGGGTTCGGCCGGCTGTCGGCCTCGGGTCTGTATCCGGCCATCATCATCCTGCTCCGCGAAATCCTCGTGAGCGGGCTGCGGGAGTACCTCGCCGGGCTGCGCGTCGGGCTGCCGGTCACGGCGCTCGCCAAGTGGAAGACCGGCGTGCAGATGGGGGCGCTCGGCACGCTTTTGGCCGGGGACGAGACGGCGCGGCTCATCGGGCTGCCGTGGTTGCCGGCGTTTTTGATCGGTGAGGCCATGCTTTGGGCCGCCGCCGGGCTGACGCTGTGGACCGGCTGGGATTATCTGCGCGCCGGGCTGCACCACGCCGGACCCGCCCGTGCCGCCCCCCCTCCCAGCCCATCCCCAGGGCCGGGAGGGGGGCCGGCGCGGGATGCCGCTTGAGGAAATTGCCGGGGCCGGGCAATGTACCCCCGGCGGCCGCCTGGCCAACTCTGGAGCCATCTGACCTATGCGGCCCATCCTCTTAGCCTGCCTGTTGCTCGCGCTGCCCGGCTGCACCGGATTTCGCACCTTCATCGATCACACCTTCACCCTGCCCGGCGTGAACCCGAACCTGCCGCGGGCCGATAGCGAGAACGTGCGTCGCTCCCTGGGCCAGCCAGCCGAGATCGAGCCGCTGGTGCCCGAACCCGGCAATGTCTGGCCGGCCCAGCAAGGCCCGGACCCCACGCTGGCGGATGTCGCGCGGAGCCCCGGGCGCGAGGATCAGCGCGGGTTCCCGCCGACCGCCGTCCCGGGCGCGCAGCCGGGCCTTCCCGCCGGACGTCAGCCGCGGCCGCGCGGCAGCAGCATGCCGCCCGGCACGGTCGAACCCGGCGCCGAACCCCTGCCCCGCCCCGGCGTTTTGCCGCCGCGCCCCCGCTCCTCCGCACCTGGACTCGGCCCTGTGGGAGGCGTCGTGCAGACGCCGCAGGGTCCGGCCGTCGATACTGGGGGCACGAGTGGCTACCGGCAACTCAATGGCCCGAACGGCCCCGGCGCCATCATGGTGCCGAACGGCAACGGCACCAGCACCGTGATCAACCCGAACGGGACGGTGCAGACAGTTCCGACCCCTAAATGAAACTGCTGTATTTCGCGTGGCTGCGGGAGCGGATGGGCCGGGGCGAGGAAGAGCTGACGCTACCGCCGGGCGTGCAGACGGTGGGTGAGCTGGCGAAATGGCTGGCGGCCCGGGACGCCGCTGGGGCGGCCGCGTTCGGTGCGGCTGCGGTGGTGCGGGCCGCGGTCAACCAGGATTTCGCTCAGCCGGATGCGCGGATCGTGGACGGGGACGAGGTGGCGTTCTTCCCGCCCGTCACCGGGGGATGACCCCGACCGTCCGGGTGCAGGCCGGGCCGTTCGATATGGCGGCCGAACTCGCGCTTTTACTCGCCGGGCGCACGGATATCGGCGGCGTCGGTGCGTTCCTGGGCGTCGTCCGCGACAGCACCGGGGACCTGGTCGCCCTCACGCTCGAACACTATCCCGGCATGACCGAACGGGCGCTGGCCGCCATCGCCGCCGAGGCCACGCAGCGCTGGGACCTGATCGGCTGCACGGTGCTGCACCGCCACGGCCGGCTGGAACCCGGCGCGCCGATCGTCCTGGTCTTGACCGCCAGCTTGCACCGGCAGGCAGCGCTCGATTCCACCGCATTCCTGATCGACTGGCTAAAAACCCGCGCACCGTTCTGGAAGCATGAGGAGCGGTCCGGCGGCGCGCACTGGGTCGAGGCCCGGATCGAGGATGAGAGCGCCGCCGCACGGTGGTGATCGCCAGTATCATCGCCAGTATCATTGCGGGCGCGGTGCTGCTGATCTGGCCCGCGCTGTGGAACGGCTACCCGCTGCTGTTCAGCGACACGGGCGGCCTGATCGAAATGTCGCTCGAGCCGACGATGGGCTGGGACAAGCCGTGGATTTATGGGCCGTTCCTGCATCTGTTCCATTGGCGGCACACGCTGTGGCCGTGCGTCTCGGCACAGGGCTTGATCGTGTCGCATGTGCTCTGGCTGGTGGCGCGAACCCTGGTGCCGGGCGTCCGGGCCTGGAGCCATGTGGCGCTGTGCGCGCTGTTGTCCGGGGTCAGCGCGGCACCCTGGTTTGCCGCGCTATTGATGCCGGATGTATTCACCGCGCCGGTGGTGCTGTGCCTGTTCTTGCTGGGTTTCGGACGGATATCGGGGCGGGAGGCGGTGTGGGTCGGCGTGGTGGGCACCGTCGCGATCGCGTCGCATCTGGCGCATTTGATCCTGGCGGCGGGGGTCATCGGCATGATCGGCTTGATGCGGGTGTGGCGATGGCTGGGTCGTGGCGCACCAAGCCCGCTCGTGGCCGCTGGATTGCTTCGCCAAGGCGCCCGCAATGACGGGGTTTTGTGGCGTCCGGTCTTTGCGTTGGTGGGGGCGGTGGGCTTGTTGCTGGTGACCAACTGGGTCGGTCTTGGGCGGCCAGCCATTTCGCCCAACGGGTCCGTATTCGCGCTCGCGCGCCTGATCGGCGATGGGCCGGGGCGGGACTATATCGACCGGGTTTGTCCCGAGGCGAAGCTCACGCTCTGCGCCTGGCAGGGCCGGCTGGCGCATGACAGCGACACCTTCCTTTGGGCGCCGCAGGGGCCGCTCTGGGACCGCGGCCTGTGGGGGGATGAATTCGGCCCGGTGGCGCTGGCGCCCGAGGCGGCCCGGCTGGTGCCGGCCATCATCGCCGCCTATCCGCTGCAAACCGCGATGGCCGCGCTCCGCAATGCGGCCCGGCAGTTCGTGCTGGTCGCGGTCGGCGACGCGCTGGTGCCGGATTATTTAGACGACGCGGTGCTGCCCAAGCTCATGCTGTATTTTCCCGCCGACGAAGTCCGGCGTTACCGTGCCAGCCGCCAGCATCGCGGTATGCTGGCCGATGACGGGCGTCCGTTCACGCCGCTGCACATCGTCTGTCTGCTCATGGGCGGCGCGGGCACGGCTTGGATCGTGCTCACGCGCTGGCGGGAGCGCACGCTGTGGGCGTTCGCTGCGCTGGTGTTGACCGGGCTCGCCGCGAACGCAGTGGCCACCGGCGCATTATCCGCGCCGCATGACCGGTATCAGGCCCGTATCGCCTGGCTCGTGCTGCTGCCGCCGCTCTACGCCGCCATGGCCGGGACCATGGGTGGCGCGATCGGCGCACGCCGGGCGACCTCGTCCGGGGACATCCGCACCAGCGCCTCGTAATCCCCCAGCAGGGCCTGGGTAATGGGCCCCGGCGTATAGAGCCGGCCCTGAATCTCCCGCACGGGCGTCACCTCGGCGGCGGTGCCGGCCAGGAATACCTCGGTCGCGGCGGCGATTTCGTCCAGCTCGATCGTCCGCTCGATCACCGGGATCTGCCGGGACTTGGCCAGCGCGATCACGGTGCGACGGGTGATGCCGTCCAGGAAGCAATCCGGCGTCGGCGTATGCAGGGCGCCATCGATCGCGAAGAAGATGTTGGCACCCGTTGCCTCCGACACGCGGCCGCGCCAATCCAGCATCAGGGCGTCATCGAACCCCTCCGCCTCCGCCCCATGCTTGCTGAGCGTGCCGATCATATACAGACCGGCCGCCTTGCTCGCGGTGGGCGCCGTCTCCGGATGCGGCCGCTTCCACTTTGCCATACCCAGCCGCACGCCCTTCATCCGGTCGGCGCCGAACAGATTGGGCCATTGCCAGGTCGCGATCGCCAGGTGGATGCGCGTCTGCTGCGCCGACACCGAAAGCTGCTCCGTCCCGCGCCAGGCGATCGGGCGAACATAGGCGTCCGTCAAATGATTGGCCGCCAACACCTGCATGCAGGCGGCGTCGATCTCGTCTAGAGTATAGGGGATCTCGAAACCGAGGATTCGCCCGGATGCCACCAGGCGCTCCGAATGCTCGCGGAGTTTGAAGATATGGCCGTTATAGGACCTTTCCCCCTCGAACACGCCGCTTGCATAGTGCAGTCCATGCGACAGGACATGCAGCTTGGCGTCCCGCCAGGGCACCATGACGCCGTCCATCCAGATCTCGCCATCGCGGTCATCGAAAGGAACAAGCGCCATGAGCCTTCTCCGGGTAATATTGTTGCTTCAATAGGCCGAATGTTATAATCAGACCAAAGGTATGTCAACAAAGCTGCCTTATGCGGAGTGCAACCCAGCCATGCCAGACGTGAACCCGGCCGAGCGAAGCGGACCGGCTGGTGCCAACCTCCTGTTCCTGCGGGAGGAGCAGATCCGGCTGGCGCAGGACCTGCTGTTCTTCGCCTATCGCGACTTCACCGGGGCGGCCGACGTCATCCTCGATGAACTCGGCCTCGGCCGCGCGCATCACCGGGCGCTGCATTTCATCGGGCGCAGCCCGGGCATGACGGTGGGCGATCTGCTCGTGATTCTGCGCATCACCAAGCAAAGCCTGGCCCGGGTGCTGACGTCGTTGATGGCCGAGGGCTTCGTGCAGCAACTCCCCGGCCGGCAGGACCGCCGGCAGCGCCTGCTCAGCCTGACGGATACCGGGCAAGCGCTGGAGCGCCGGTTGTTCGAACGCCAGCGAGAGGTGCTGTCGGGTGCGTACCGCGACGCGGGCGGTGCCGCGGTGGAGGGGTTCCGCCGGGTCATGCGCGGCATCATGGATCCAGAGGCCCGCGCCTATATGGATCAGGCGGAGGGCCGGCCCACGCTGCGCCCCGTCTCGCGTTGACCGACACCCCCCACGTATTGGTGGTGGACGATGACGGGCGGCTCCGCTCCCTGTTGTCCCGTTATTTGGCCGAGCAGGGTTTTCGCGTCACCACCGCCAGCCACGCCAATGAGGCGCGGGAGCAGATGCGGTCGATCGATCCCGATCTGATGGTGCTCGACGTGTCCATGCCCGGCGAAAGCGGGCTCGACCTCACGGCCTCGCTCCGCGCCGAGTCCCGGCGGCCGACGGTGCCGATCCTGTTGCTGACCGCCCGCGGCGCGCCGGAGGACCGGATCGCCGGATTCGAGGCCGGGGCGGACGATTACCTCGGCAAGCCGTTCGAGCCGTACGAGCTGGTGCTGCGCCTCCGCGCCATGCTGCGCCGTGTGACGCCGGCACAAGCGGAACCCGCCGGCCCGCTGCGCCTCGGGCCACTCACGTTCCATACCGGGCGCGCCGAGCTGCGCGGTCCGGACGGCGTCATCCACCTCACGGGCGGTGAGACGGCGTTGCTCGCCGCGTTGGCCGAACGGCCCAATGAGGTGCTGAGCCGCGAATGGATCGTGGAGGCACTGTCCCGGGAGCGCTTCACGACGGGGGATGAGGCCGGGGACCAGGCGGGGGAGCGCGCGATCGATGTGCAGGTCACCCGCCTCCGCCGTAAGATCGAGGCGGACCCGCGCGAGCCCCGGTTCCTGCATACCGTGCGCGGGCGGGGTTACGTGCTGAAACCCGGCGCCTGATGCTGGGCCTAAAGCGCCTGCTGCCGCGCGGGCTGCTCGGGCGCAGCCTGTTGATCGTGCTGGTGCCGCTGATCGCGTTGCAGGCGGTGGCATTCACCTTTTTCTATGGCAGCCATTTGGACGTCGTGTCCCGGCGGTTGACCGGCGCCATCGCCGGTGAGGTCGCGCTCACGATCGTGCTGCTGGCGCGCTATCCGGATGACGAGGCCTGGGTGCTGCGCAGCGTGTTCCGCGATGTCGAAGTGCCAATGCGGCTGGTCCGAGGCGGCGTGCTCAGCCCGGACCGGCACGTCAATCAGCTCGGCCCCGCCGATGACGACCTGGCCGCCGCACTGCAGGCCAAGGTCGGGCGGCCCTTCGTCATGGATTGGACGACCGATCCGCGCACCGTGCTCGTGCGGGTTCAATTGCCCGCCGCTGTGTTAGAGGTCGAGGCACCGCGGAAGCGGCTCTATGCCACCCCGATCTATCTGTTCGTGCTCTGGGTGTTGGGCAGCGCGCTGCTGTTGTTCGCCGTGGCGGCGCTGTTCCTGCGGAATCAGGTCCGGGCGATCCGCCGCTTGGCCGCCGCAGCCGAGGCGTTCGGCATGGGCCGGGACCGCGGCCCGATCCGTCCGGAGGGTGCCACCGAGGTGCGCCAGGCCGCCAACGCATTCAACCGCATGCAAGAGCGTATCGTGCGATTTTTGGCGCAACGGACGGAAATGCTCGCCGGCGTCTCGCATGATCTGCGCACGCCGCTCACCCGGCTGCGGCTGGCGCTGGCGATGCTGCCCGCGCGCCCTGAGACCCAGGCCGACATCGCCGACATGACGGGGGACTTGGCGGAGATGGAGCGAATGATCGCCGGCTACCTCAGTTTTGCCCGGGGCGAAGGGGCGGAGCAGGCACAGCCCGTCGACCTGACGGCGCTGCTGGAGGACGTCGCCAGCGCGGCGCGGCGGACCGGCGCGGCGGTGGATTTGGAGTGTCCCGCCGGCCTCACCCTTAATCTACGTCCGGATGCAGCACGCCGGGCCGTCACGAACCTCGTGGACAACGCACGCCGCCACGCCCGCCTTGTGCAGCTCTGTGTCGAACAGCATGGGCGGAGCGTGCATGTGGTCGTGGACGACGATGGGCCCGGCATCGAGGCTGAACGGCGCGAGAGTGTGTTCCGTCCGTTCGAAAGCGGCGCCTCGGGCGGCACCGGCCTCGGCCTCACCATCGCCCGGGACATCGCGCGCGCGCATGGCGGCGATATCGTGCTGGAAGATTCCCCGCTCGGCGGCTTGCGCGCGCGGATGCGTCTGCCGGTGTGAGGCATCGTCATTGCGATGGGCCACTTGGGGGAGAAGCAATCCAGGGACCGCATGCGCTCTTGTCGCTTCTGGATTGTGTCGTCAACCGGCTAAGAAGAAAGTCTTCACTAACCGCGTTTGACAGCGCCTGCCGCGGTGGGTTGCGAAGGGCAACCCACCCTACGG
>JAYVOF010000173.1:0-10498 GCA_043758105.1 Rhodospirillales bacterium
TGCCGCCCGGTCCCGGGCGGCAGCGGCGATGCAGGCCCTGACGGACGGGGGTGGCCACGCCGCCACCTCGGTGGCGGAAGCGGTGCAGGCGGCGGCGACGGTGCTGACCATGCTGCCCGCCGGGGCGCACGTCCGCGCCGTGCTGATGGAGGCGTGGCCGCACGCGGCACCGGACACCTTATTTATCGATAGCTCCACCATCGACGTGCAGACTGCGCGGGATGGCGCGGCCGAGGCGGTGCGGCACGGCTGCGTCATGCTCGATGCGCCCGTATCCGGCGGCGCGGGCGGGGCCGCGGCCGGCACGCTGACGTTCATGGTGGGGGGCGACCCGGCGGTGTTCGAGCGCGCGCGGCCGATCTTGGCCGCCATGGGCCGCAATATCGTGCTGGCCGGCGGACCGGGGGCGGGGCAGGCGGCCAAGGTGTGCAACAACCTGATCCTCGCCATCACCATGCTGGGCGTGAGCGAGGCGTTCGCGCTGGCGGACAAGCTCGGCTTGTCGGCGCAAGCGATGTTCGACATCAGCAGCACGTCATCCGGCCAATGCTGGGCGCTCACGTCCTATTGCCCGGTGCCGGGTCCCGTTCCCGCGTCTCCCGCCAACCGGGAGTATCAGGCCGGATTCGCGACCGATCTAATGCTCAAGGACGTATCGCTGGCCGTGGACGCGATCGCCAGCACCGGTGCAGCCAGCGTGCTCGGCACCGCCGCGCGGGATGCCTATGCACGGCTATCGGCGCTCGGTCTCGGCGGCAAAGATTTCTCGGTCGCCGCGCAGGCATTGCTTGAAGGACGGATCGGCCGATAATCCCGGCCATGCCGATCATCAGCGAGCTCGATCCCCGCGCGCCAACCTTCGCCGCCAATGCCCGGCATATGGCGTCATTGGTCGCCGGGTTGCGGGAAATGGTTGCCACGATCGAACAAGGCGGCGGCGCCAAGGCCCGCGACCGCCACACCGCCCGCGGCAAGCTGTTGCCACGCGACCGGGTGCAGGCATTGCTGGATCCGGGCTCCCCGTTCCTCGAGCTGTCGCAGCTGGCGGCCCATGAGATGTATGGGGGCGACATCGCCGGTGCCGGGATCATCACCGGCGTGGGCCGCGTGATGGGCCGGGAGTGCATGGTGGTGGCCAATGACGCGACGGTCAAAGGCGGAACGTATTTTCCACTGACGGTGAAAAAGCACCTGCGTGCGCAAGAAATCGCCCAGCACAACCGGCTGCCGTGCATCTATTTGGTCGATAGCGGCGGGGCCAATCTGCCGAATCAGGACGAGGTGTTTCCCGATCGCGACCATTTCGGCCGGATTTTTTATAACCAGGCGCAAATGTCCGCCGCCGGCATTCCACAGATCGCGGTCGTGATGGGCAGCTGCACCGCGGGTGGTGCCTATGTCCCCGCCATGGCCGATCAGAGCATCATCGTCCGCAACCAGGGTACGATCTTCCTCGCCGGGCCCCCGTTGGTCAAAGCGGCCACGGGCGAAATCGTCACCGCCGAAGATTTGGGCGGCGGTGAGTTGCATAGCCGGACCAGCGGCGTCACCGACCATCTGGCCGAGACCGACGCCCACGCCCTCGGCATCGCCCGGCGTATCGTCGGCGGCCTCAACCGGGTCAAACATCAGACCCTGGACCTCCGCCCGCCGCGGGAGCCGCTGTATCCGGCGCACGAGCTGTATGGCGTCGTGCCGTCCGATACGCGGGAGCCGTATGATGTCCGCGAGCTGATCGCCCGGATCGTGGACGGGTCGGAATTCGATGAGTTCAAGGCGCTGTATGGCCCGACCTTGGTCACGGGCTTCGCGCGGATTTGGGGCTACCCGGTTGGTATCGTCGCCAATAACGGCATCCTGTTCAGCGAAAGCGCACAAAAGGGCGCGCATTTTATCGAGCTGTGTTGTCAGCGCGGCATTCCGCTAGTGTTCCTGCAAAACATCACGGGCTTCATGGTGGGCCGCAAATACGAGGCGGGCGGGATCGCCAAAGATGGGGCGAAGATGGTGATGGCGGTCGCCAACGCCGCCGTGCCGAAATTCACCGTGATCGTGGGCGGCAGCTTCGGCGCCGGCAATTACGGCATGTGCGGACGGGCGTTCGGGCCGCGATTCCTGTGGATGTGGCCGAACGCCCGCATCTCCGTCATGGGCGGCGTGCAGGCCGCGAGCGTGCTGGCCACCATCCGCCGCGACAACATCGAGGCGCAGGGCAAGACCTGGTCGGCCGAGGACGAAGCCGCCTTCCGCGCCCCGGTTGAGGCGCAGTACGAGGCGCAGGGCAATCCGTATTACGCCAGCGCCCGCCTCTGGGATGACGGCGTGATCGACCCGGCGGATACTCGCATGATGCTGGGGCTCGGCCTGTCCGCCAGCCTCAACGCCCCCATCGAGGAGACACGCTTCGGCGTGTTCCGCATGTGATGTTCTCATCGATCCTGATCGCCAATCGCGGTGAGATTGCGTGCCGGGTCATGCGCACGGCGCGGCGGATGGGCATCCGCACCGTGGCCGTCTATTCGGACGCGGATGCGGGCGCGATGCACGTGGCGGCGGCCGACATCGCCTATCCGATCGGCCCCGCCCCGGCGCGCGACAGCTATTTGAACATCGCTCGTATCCTCGACGCGGCCCGGCACTCGGGGGCCGAGGCGATCCATCCGGGCTATGGCTTCCTCAGTGAAAACGCCGAGTTTGCCGAGGCCTGCGCCGCCGCGGGCGTGGTGTTTATCGGGCCACCCCCCGCCGCCATCCGTGCGATGGGCAGCAAATCCGCCGCCAAATCGCTGATGGAACAGGCCGGCGTGCCCCTCGTGCCCGGTTATCACGGCGCCAATCAGGACCCGGCCCAACTGGCCACCGAGGCCGCGCGCATCGGCTACCCCGTGCTGATCAAGGCCAGCGCCGGCGGCGGCGGCAAGGGCATGCGGGTGGTGGAGCGGGCCGGGGACTTCATGGAAAGCCTGGCGGGCGCCAAGGGTGAAGCGGCCTCCAGCTTCGGCGATGACCACGTCCTGATCGAGCGCTACCTGACGCGTCCCCGCCACATCGAAATCCAGGTCTTCGCCGACACCCACGGCCATACCATCAGCCTGTTCGAACGCGACTGCTCCATCCAGCGTCGCCATCAGAAAGTGGTGGAGGAGGCCCCGGCACCCGGCATGGATCCGGCTCGCCGCGCGCAAATGGGCGAAGCCGCCTGCGCTGCCGCCCGGGCCATCGGCTATACCGGCGCCGGCACGGTCGAGTTCATCGCCGAAAACGACGATTTTTTCTTCATGGAGATGAATACGAGGCTGCAGGTCGAACACCCAGTGACGGAGATGGTCACCGGCCTCGATCTGGTCGAATGGCAACTCCGCGTCGCCGCCGGTCAGCCGATGCCCGCCGCACCCGCCGCACCCCGTGGCCACGCGATCGAGGTGCGCATCTATGCCGAGGATCCGGACCGGGACTTCATGCCCGCCGTGGGCCGCATCGATCATCTACGTCAGCCGGACGAAACGGCAAATGTCCGGATCGATACCGGCGTGCGCGCGGGCGATACGATCTCCGTCCATTACGATCCGATGATCGCCAAGCTGATCGTCTGGGATCAGGACCGGGACGGCGCGGTCCGGCGGCTGCGGCACGCGCTGGCGGGCTATGAGCTGGTCGGACCCCGCACCAACCTCGACCTGCTGCGCCGGATCGCCGGGCACCCTGCGTTCGCCGCGGCCGCGCTGGACACGGGCTTTATCGCCCGTCACGCCGCGGAGCTCACCCCGGCCCCCAGCCCGTCCCCCCGCGAAGTGCTCGCCGCGGTCGCCGCGTTCGTGGTGGGGGCGCGGTCGCCCGTGCCCAGTGCCGCGGACCCCTGGTCGCCATGGGACGCCGCCGGCAGTTGGCGAATGAACGGCAGCGCCGCGCAGGAGGTCGTGTTGCACGACCATGCCGGCACCCACACCGTCCGCATCCACTCGGACTGGACGATGGATCTTCCGGACGGGACGGTACAGTCCGGGCCGGCGGGCGGCCTGAACGGCGTCCGCACCGCGATTACGATCCACGCCGGGGCCGACCAGGTTGTGGCGATCTGGGCCGGCGTGAACTGGCCTTTCCGCGTCCTCGACCCCCTCGCCCCCCCCCTCGCCGAACATTCCGGCGCCGGCCAGGTCACCGCGCCGATGCCCGGACGGGTGATCGAGCTCTGCACTCAGCCCGGTGCTACCGTGAGCCGGGGCGATATTCTCCTGATTATCGAGGCCATGAAGGTGCAAATGCGCCTCACCGCCCCCCGGGACGGCGTAATCGGCAGCGTCCGCGTGACGGTGGGCGACCTCGTCGATGACGGGGCGGAGCTTGTCACCTACGCCTAATCACCCCTGAGGTGTGCCGGGCGTCACCGGGGAAGCTGGATTGATCTTGGGTTTGATGCCGAACACCGTGGCACCGGGCGGCACGTCGAAATTGCCGACCGACTGGATGATCCCGTCCCGCTTGGCCTCATCGGCGGTCAGGATGACCGTCCGGTGCACGAACGAGAGCGCCTCGGCGTCCGGGATTTTGGTGCGGCTTTTCAACATCGCCAGGAACACCCGATCGTTCTGCTTCACCTGATCGGCCGCCTCCTGCAACGCCTGCCCGGAGATGATGCCGCCGGATGCGGCCATCATGCCCTGTTGATGGAACATGAACATGGCCTTCGGCAGCGACACGCGCTGCTGCCCCGCCAGGAAGACGTAGCACGCCGCAGATCCCACAATGCCGACGTTATGCGTGGTGAAGGTGACACCCCGCTCCGCATGGACCCGATCCATCGTCGCGATCATCGCCTCGGCCGCCTTAACCGATCCACCGCCCGAGTTGATGGCCACATGGATCTGCGTCGCCTGGAGGTCCAACAGCTTGTTGAGGCCGGCTTGGAACAATGCGGCGGTCTGATCGACGATCGGCGCTGCGAACAGCATATAGCCGGTGCGGTCCGGCCCAAGCGACAGGACCGGCATCGGCATCGGCATCGGCATCGGGGCGGCCTGGCAACCAGCCAGCGCCACCACGCCAAGCATCCATCCGCGCCGTCCCATCTCAAATCCTTGCACAGATACTCCCCTTTTGACGCCGCATTACCCGGTCACGGTAGCTGCGGAACAGGATTGCGCCAACCTCCGCGCGGCATCGTTCAAAGGGCCCGTGCCCGCGTTGTCACAGAAGCGTGAACCCATTCACCAGCCCATCCAGCATCTTACGTCGAGATGACACGTTCGTTACCGAGGAAACCTCGGCCGCTCGCGTGGTTTGTAGTCTTTTGTTTGTAGAACAAGATGGAGGCCGGGGATCGATGGGCGCACGGGTGTTGGTCACGGGTGGTGCGGGCTTCATCGGGTGCCACGTGGCGCGGGCTTTGCTGGACCGCGGCTACGAGGTCCGCATCCTCGATAGCTTGATCGAGCAGGTGCACCGCGGCAGCGTCCGCAATCCCGTCTTGCGTGAAACGGAGCTGATCCGCGCCGACGTCCGCAACCTCGATCGCGTCACCGAGGCCTTGGACGGGGTGGATCACGTCATTCACCTGGCCGCCGAGGTCGGCGTCGGTCAGAGCATGTATGAGGTGGACCGGTATGTGTCGGTGAACGACCATGGCACCGCGGTGCTGGTTCAGGCGCTGATCGACCGTCCGGTGGCCCGCGTCGTCGTGGCGTCCTCCATGAGCGTGTATGGCGAGGGTCTGTATCGAACCGCGTCCGGCACGCCCATCGAGGACGTGGTGCGCCCCGCGGTTCGGACCGGTGAGAGCTGGGACCCGGCCGGCCCGGATGGCGGCGCGCTCACGCCGGTGGCGACCCCGGAGGGCAAGCGGCCCAACCTCGCCTCCGTCTATGCGCTGACGAAATTCGTGCAGGAGCGGCTCGTGCTGACGGTGGCACCCGCCTATGGCATGCAGGGTGTGGCGCTGCGATTGTTCAACGCGTACGGGCCGGGGCAGGCGCTGTCCAACCCCTATACCGGCGTTTTGGCGATCTTCGCGTCCCGGGTGCTGAATCGGCAGCGTCCGATGGTGTTCGAGGATGGCGAGCAGCGGCGGGATTTCGTCCACGTGGACGACGTGGCCCGCGCCTTCATCCTGGCGCTGGAGCATCCACAGGCGCCGGGTCAGGTGTTCAACGTGGGCAGCGGGCGGGATGTCAGCATCAACGAGGTCAGCCGGGCCTTGGCGGACGCGATGGGCGCGCCCCATCTCACGCCCGACGTGACGGGGCAGGCGCGCGTCGGCGACATCCGGCATTGCTTCGCTGACATTTCACTCGCCCGCACGGTGCTGGGCTTCGCACCCCGCCGCAGCTTCGACGACAGTCTGGGCGAGCTGGCCGATTGGGTGCAGCAGCAGCAGGCGGAGGACCGGGTCCAGCACGCGCGGCTCGAGCTGGAACGGCGCGGGCTGGTCGCATGAGGGCCGGATACGCGCTGGTGACCGGGGGTGCCGGGTTCATCGGTAGCAATGTGGCGGCGCGGCTGGCGTCGATGGGTCAGGACGTGCTGGTCTATGACGCGCTCGCCCGGCCCGGCGTGGACGCGAATCTCGCTTGGTTGCGCCAGAGCTATCCCGGGCGGGTCCGCGCCGTGCTGGCGGATATTCGCGACCGGGACCGGCTGGACCGGGCGGTGGACGAAGCCGGTGTCGTGTTCCACATGGCCGCACAGGTGGCGGTCACCACGAGCCTGGCCGAGCCGGAGCTCGATTTCGAAGTCAACCTCCGCGGCACGCTGAACGTGCTGGAGGCGGTGCGCCGCCAATCCGCGCCGCCGCCGGTGATCTTTGCCAGCACCAACAAGGTCTATGGCAATTTGGCCGACATCCCGCTGTCCCGCAATGGCGAGGCGTATCTGCCGGCCGACCCTCATCTGCGCGCCCACGGCATCGGTGAGGACCGTCCGCTCAGTTTCTACACGCCCTATGGCTGTTCCAAGGGGGCCGCGGATCAATACGTCCTGGACTATGCCCGCGGCTTTGG
This sequence comes from Rhodospirillales bacterium, assembly GCA_043758105.1. Taxonomy (GTDB): domain Bacteria; phylum Pseudomonadota; class Alphaproteobacteria; order Acetobacterales; family Acetobacteraceae; genus JANPPS01. Next base: position 6,993 of record JAYVOF010000173.1, read on the forward strand.
CGTACCGGCGACGGTGCTGCGGATGAGCTGTATCTATGGCCCGCGCCAGTTGGGTACCGAGGACCAGGGATGGCTTGCGCATTTTCTCTATTGCGTGCGGGAGGGGCGCCCGATCAGTATTTTCGGCGACGGGCGGCAGGTGCGGGACGTGCTGTATGTGGATGACGCGGTGGACGCCTATATCGGGGCCTGGGGTCAGATCGGCGTGGTGAGCGGGCAAGCGTTCAATCTGGGCGGCGGCCCGGCGAATGCGGTGACGTTGCTGGAGGTTCTGCGGGAGATCGGCACCATCGCCGGGCGCGCGCCGGAGTTGCGCTTCGCCGATTGGCGGCCCGGCGATCAACGCTATTTCGTGGCCGATTCACGCCGTGCCATTGCGGCATTCGGCCTTGGCGTTCCAGTCGCCTGGCCGGACGGGTTGCGACGGCTGGCCGGCTGGATCGAAGGACAGCAGGTGCGGATGCCGGCGGAGAGTGCGGCGTGAGGGTGGCGCTGATCAACCCGCCCTGGTCGTTCGACGGAAGCATCTATTTCGGCTGCCGCGAGCCGCATTTGCCATTGGAATTAGGCTATTGCCGGGCGTTGCTGGAGCGGGATGGACACCAGGTTCTCATGCTGGACGGACCGTTGATGGGCCTCGATATCACCGCGCTCGCTGCCCGTGTGCGGCATTTCGGACCGGATATGACCGTGGTGACCACGGCACCCAGCTATTTGTTCTGGCGCTGTGCCCCGCCGGAGTTACGCATCCCGCGGGCCATGCTGGACGCGGTCCGGGGGTGCGGCCGGACGGTCGCCATTGGCCCGCACGGCTCCGCCACCCCCGCCGCCGCACTCCGCAAGCTCGGCGTGGACGTGGTGGTGATGGGGGAGTGCGAGGAGGTTGTGGCGGCGCTGGGGCAGGGTGGCGTTCCGGGCGTGGTGCCGGGCACCGCGGTGCTGCGGGATGGTGCGCTGGTCGCTGCGGGCGGACCGCAGGCGGCGCGCTTCACGGACGCGCCCGCGTTGCAGTGGCCGGATGAATGGGTTGTCCAGCATCACCATCACCATCATCGCTATGACCGCGCACCATCCGGTATCGGCGCGGAGGTCGAGGCGTCGCGGGGCTGCCCGTATGCGTGCAGTTTTTGCGCTAAAATCGATTTCCGCGACAAGTATCGCCGCCGCGATTTGGCGCCCCTGCTCGCAGAGATCGACGGATTGATCGAGCAGGGGACCGAATACCTCTATTTCATCGATGAAATCTTTCTGCCGAACCGGGCTTTATTGCAGGCGCTGGCGACCCGACCGGTGCAATTCGGCATCCAAACCCGGATCGATTTGTGGAAGCCGGAGATGCTGACCCTGCTGGGTCACGCCGGCTGTGTCTCGATCGAGGCCGGGGTCGAGAGCCTGACCGAGGCCGGACGCGCCGCGCTCGACAAAAATTGCAAGCTGAGCACGGACGAGCTGGCGGAATTGCTGATTCTGGCCCGCGCCCACATCCCGTTCGTGCAGGCCAATTTGCTGGAATCGGAGGGCGATGACCCGGCACTCGTGTCCGCCTGGCGGGGTCGGCTGCGCGCGTCCGGCGTCTGGGCCAATGACCCGGTGCCGCTCTATCCCTACCCGAGCTCCCCCGATTACCGCCGCCTGTTCGGCCTGCCGGACGACGCGGCGTGGGAGCGGGCGCACGCGCATTATTTGGGCCAATTCAACCGGTTCTCCGACATCCAAGACGGCCGGCCCGTGCCGCTGCCGGAGCTGGAGCTTCTGTGTCACACCGGCTGCTGATCACCACCGACTCGGTCGGCGGCGTGTGGCGCTATGCCATCGACCTCGCGACTGGCCTGGCCGAGCTGGGACACACGACCGTCCTGGCGTTGATGGGCCCGCCCCCGAGCCCGGCGCAACTCGACGAGGCCAACGCGGTCCGCGGCCTCCATGTGGTCCGGACCGGCTTGCCGCTCGATTGGACCGCCGGACACCCGGACGAATTGGCCCGCGCCACCACGCAACTCGCGACCCTTGCGGCGCTCACCGGCGTGAATAGCGTGCACCTGCATGCCCCGGCGCTGGCCGGCACGGCACGCTGGCCGGTCCCGGTGGTGGCGGTCGCGCATTCCTGCGTCGGGACCTGGTGGCATGCGGTCCGCGGCGGCCCACTCCCCCCCGACCTCGCCTGGCGCGCCGCCCTCACCAGCGCCGGCCTCCACCGCGCCACTGCAATCATCGCCCCCACCAGGGCTCACGCCGAAGCACTTAGCGCGGTTTACAATTTCAACTCCGCCCAAATCGTCCACAACGGCGCTCGCTTCCTTCCCCCTTTCCCTCCGGGAGAGGGCCGGGATGAGGGAAACCACCAGCACGGACCCAAAATCCTAACCGCCGGCCGTCTCTGGGACGAAGGCAAGGGCACAGCCTGGCTCGACCGCGCCGCGAAAACCCTCCCCATCCGCGCCGCCGGCCCGACGACAGGCGCAAACAACACCCGCCAAAAATTCGACCAGCTCACCCTGCTCGGCACATTAGACAAAGACGCGTTAGCACAAGAATATGCGAATGCGACCGTATTCACGAGCATGGCCCACTATGAACCGTTCGGTCTCGCAGTCCTCGAAGCCGCCTCAGCCGGCCTCGCCCTGGTCCTGAAAGACATCCCGTCCGCGCGAGAACTATGGGATGGTGCCGCGTTATTCGTGAACCACGAGCCGGAACTGATCCCCGCCCTCCGTCGCGCGCTCGCGACCCCCGAATTAGCCGCCAACGCCCAGGCTCGCGCCCGGCACTACACACGCGATGCCATGGTGGACGCGACCCTTGCGATCCACGCGGAAACGCGCGTGCCCGCCTGATGCGCCGTATCTGATGCGCGTCGCCTACTTCACCCACTCCCTCGCCAGCTGCTGGAATCACGGCAATGCCCATTTCCTCCGCGGCGTGCTGCGCGAACTGGCCGCCCGCGGCCACACCGTCCAAGCGTACGAACCCCGGCACGCCTGGAGCCTGCAAAACCTCATCGCCGATGCCGGGCCAGCGGCGGCGGATGCGTGGCAGGAAGACTATCCAGAGCTTCGTACCACGCGCTACGAGGACATTCCGGAGATCGAGGCCGACCTGGTCCTGGTCCATGAATGGAACGACCCGGCCCTGGTGGCCCGCCTCGCTGCCGCCCGCAAACCGGGCCAAAAACTCTGGTTCCACGACACCCACCACCGCGCCGTGAGCGACCCTGACGCCATGCAGCGCTATGACCTCTCCGGCTATGACGGCGTCCTGGCGTTCGGGCAGGCGCTGGCCGATGTGTATCGCGGCTGGGGCTGGGACGACCGCGTCCACGTCTGGCACGAGGCCGCCGACACACGGCATTTCCATCCGCCCGCGCACGAAACCGCTCGCGAGGGCGCGGTCTGGATCGGCAATTGGGGCGACGGCGAGCGCAGTGCGGAGCTGGAGGAATTCCTGCTCGCCCCCACGCACGACACTGGCCTGCCGCTCGAAATCTACGGTGTGCGCTACCCGGGTGA
>JAYVOF010000174.1:0-3621 GCA_043758105.1 Rhodospirillales bacterium
TGAACGACATCTTCGGGATGTGGTGACGGCGATCGGCGTTGTGTTTGTGCGGCATCGGGCGGCCCAGGCAAGGGAATGGGCGGGCATCCTATCATCTCCACCGGACCTTCGGAGTGCACCAACGCCTGTGGACGGTCCTTCACGTTCGGATGTTGACAACCAGACCTTGGCACAAGATGCCGCGGGGCCGTCCACCCCAACAAACAGGGGTATCCCAGTCCCGCTGCGACATGCTGGACTCTTGCGACACGACCGGGAACGGCGAGCGTACGTTTGCCAAGGGCTGACCGAGTCGGGTCAGGCCTTGGGGTAGATCGAATAAGCGGAACGCGACCTCCATCCACACCCGTTGCCTGGACTGTAGCGACACGAAGCTGGACTGCTGCGACGGCCACTTCAATACAGAACAATGCATTGCGGAGTTATGCACTGGATTCCTGTGGCCATACTAATAGAGACTCTACTATGGCTAATAGCTTGGTCCCAAGAGTCCATGTTGCACGGCACACCAAAACGAGGGCAGGTGTGAGGAATGATCGCTAACAGGAGATTGAAGTGGGGACCGTCCACCGGCTCATAGAGGACGAAGGCGGCAGGGGTGCTCTTGCGTCGGCAGAGACAGATGCCGACAGACGTGCGGTCGAGGCAGCCCTAACGTACATGGCCGACGAGGAGATGGGGATCGGCTTCCTCTACTCAGGCTGGTGTCAGGCTGCGCTGCCTCACAAGAAATTGGCCAACGAAGCAGTCTGGAAAACTTCGACGGAACGGGTAACCCTGGTGGTCGAACCGGGCAGGCGTAACTTGCCGGGTAGCACGATGGAATGGGTGGGAGTTCCCTACGGATCGCGGGCACGTTTGATACTCCTATACCTTCAATCGGAGGCGCTGCGCACCCAAAGTCGAGACGTGGAGCTCGGGAGATCACTGCACATGTGGCTGGGCCGCCTAGGCATCCCGATTGGTGGTAAAAGCTTCAAGGACGTCAGAGAGCAGGCTGACAGGCTGTCACGCTGCAGGCTGACGTTCCACGTGCAGGCGGGGCAGGGCAGGGCAGGGCTTGTGAACCAGAACATCGTGGACACCGCGATGTTCGTCGACGACGCGCCTGGCCCACAGGGATCCCTATTCATCGAACGGGCGCGCCTATCGGAGACCTTCTTCGAACAGCTCAAGAAGCATCCCGTCCCTCTCGAGGAGGCTGCCATCAGGGCAATCAGCAACAACTCGGCCGCGCTCGACATCTACTGCTGGCTAGCGTACCGGCTCCATGTGCTCTCCTCGGCCAAACCCGTCACATGGAAGTCGCTGTTCCTCCAGTTCGGATCGAGCTACGCCCGGTTGGCACACTTTAAGATCCGCTTCCAAGAGAACCTCAAGGTCGCGCTGGCGGTCTACCCTGCCGCCGACGTCCAGGTGGAGGAGCGTGGATTAGTCCTCCGGCCTTCCCGGCCGCCAGTAGCTCCGCGACTCGTGGGTGTCACAAGAGTCCAGCCTTAGCCGCCAACGTAGCAGGGCAATCGGTTGAAGGAACGCGTGACAAACCGCGAAATTGCTCAATCCACTACAATTCTCGATTCGCCATGCGGGGACGATCATGAACGACATAGCACCAGACGGTGCGGCATTTGCCGAAGCGATCGTCTTCCTCAGCTATCTCAACGACCTGAACGCCCCCCGTCGGCTCGGCAAGGTGACCTACCTGCTCGACGAGGTCCTGTTTCTGTGCCTGCTGGCCGTGCTGGCCGTGCTGGCCGGCGCAGAGTGCTTCACCGAAAACGCGCTGTTTGGAACCAAAAAGCTCCCGTTGCTCTGCCGGTTTCGTCCCTTCAAGGATGGCACGCCGGCCCACGATCATCTCGGCGACATCCTCGCCACCTTGGACGCAGAGCAGTTCCAACGCTGCTTCGTTGCCTAGGTGGCTGCGGTGGCAGGCGTGCCCGCCGCCGTGATCGTGACCGAAGGCAAAACCGTGCGCCGATCCGGCCAAAAGGAGGGTGCTAAAGCTGCCATCCACATGGCCTTGGCCTTCGCCGCGCGCTAACGCCTCATGCTCGGAAAAGTCAAAGTGGCCGGAGCAGTCTAACGAGATCGCGGCTATTGCAAAGCTGCTCGACACGTTGGCGATCGTCACCATCGACGCCATGGGCGAAGCTGGCCAAAGGTTCCGTCAGGCGCGGCCTGATGGAATGGCCAGCGAAGGGTGCCAGCGCGACATCACACAAAAATTGATCGACAAGAAAGCTGATTACGTCCTCGCGCTGAAAGGCAACCAGGGTGCGCTGCGCGATGACGTCGAACTGTTCGCCGCCGAGCAGAAGGTCCGCGGGTTCGCCGACACCGGGATCAGCCAGGATACGACGATCGACGGCGATCACGACCGCATCGAGACCCGAACCACAACCGTCATCCATGACGTCAAATGGCTGCAGGACCGCCATAAATGGCCAGGTTTGAAAGGCGTCGTCATCGTCCAAAGCCTCCGCGAAGTCGGCGGCAAGGTCGAGCGTGAAACGCGCTATTACGCCACGTAGCTTGTGATTCTGGCGTCGCTTTTAAGGCCGGTCGTGCGCAGCCACGGGGCGATCGAGAACAGTCTGTATTGGGTCGTGGACATGGTGTTCCGCGACGACGAATGCCGCCGCCAACCTCACCACCATCAAGCACATGGCACTCAATCTGCTGCGACGCTCGCCCGGCAAGCAATCTTTGCGCGGCCGGCGCAAGGCGGCGTCATGGGATGATGACTTCCTCGCAAGCCTAGTTACCGCATGAAGGCTTCACCCGATTCCCTTGGCCAGCGTAGCACGGATCGCAAGAGTTCAGGCGACATGAAGAGGGTAAGCCTTCGAACCTCGTTCGTATTGGCAATGCCTGTCCCTCTATCGGGCTAAGAGACTCACGCCAAGAAAGGTCATCTTGCCTCGCAGCCAGCGAAGCCCAGAAGATATCCTGAACTCTTGCGACCGTCTCTAGGTTGCTGCGATATACCGCCGACCTCGGCTGTCTCCGCCTGGACTCTTGCGGCTCGGGCGACTGGGATTCTGAAGCTGAAGCTACCCTGTTTCCTTGGAGTGTTGAGGGGCTGCGGTCAAATCTAGCCCTGTCGCTGTGGAAACCCGTTCTGGTCCAGGGCGTGATCACGACGGCCATCGCCTTGTCGGGGCTCGCGAGTATCGCGGTGTTGCCTAGATCGAAGGCGAAGTGCTCAGTGCGCGGCTCGGGTGCCGAACCCAAGCTGAGCAGGAATTTCGCCTGCACAGCAGTTTGTGAGACGGCTTTGGGTATGACGGCAAACAGGTCCTTTCCAGACACTCTGGATCGCACCCGGATTGTTGTCTAAAATCTCGCCGCAGCATTGGTGGAGTGTGCGGAAACCTCCGGTGATTGGTTTTCCGGCACCCGTTGTGCGTCCCAGGTGGGCCGTTCGTCAGTTCCGGCCTCCTAGGGCGTCTGATTAACAACCCACATCGGCGAGACTTCCCTTAAAAATCCCATGCTCCATTCGCGCGGCGATCAGCGAGCGGAACGTGTCAACGACTTTGAGACAGGTTCTGGCTTAATTTAGACTTATCGGCTGGGCTTTGTTTTGTGGTGGGTTGATCCAGACGGCGGTTGGTT
>JAYVOF010000175.1:0-10404 GCA_043758105.1 Rhodospirillales bacterium
AAAGATCGATTTCTTGATCTCACCGCCATATTCTGAGCCGGCGATGACGATCAGCCGCTGCGTGTAGGAGACGACGATGGCGGTGGCGCTGCGAACGCCGTCGGTGGCGGGGTCCGCCTGGAAATTGGGCGCGTGGAGGATGACGTAGTCCGGTTCGAATTCGGCGAGCTCCGCGTCCGCCGGACGGATGAACATGTTGCGGGCGAACAGTGTGTGCCACGCCTCGGTGCTCACCAGACGTACGCGGATGCGGTAGGCCGGGTCGGCGCCGGCGTAGAGGTCTTGGGTAAATAGCTCGCGGCCCTGGAGATAGGCGCGGACCCGCCCGGTCAGGACCTCGAAGCTGGCGGGTGCCAGTTTTTGGTGGCCATTTCGCCACCATGCGTCCGCCGTCACCTCGGGCTCATCGACGGCGAATTTATCGGCGACGGAGCGCCCGGTGTGGATACCGGTGTTAACGATGAGGGCGCCGTCCGCCGACAGCGTGCCCTCGTTGCGGCGCAGCGCGTGGGTGACGAGCTGGGCGGCCGTGAGATTGGCATGGACTGCCGCGGTGGCTTTAACCCCGGTCCCTGAAAGGGCATCGCGGCCGAATGCGACGGAGAGGCCCGCGACGGCGGTGCCGTGTGGCTGATGGTTCATGGACGCCATTCCTCATTTTCCCGGTCAGTTGGCCGGGTTTCGACCGTGTGGACCGGTAATAAGCGAGCCTAATCAAGACGTCCAGCATCCGATGCATCTGGATTTTTTGCTGCACGTGCGAGCAGAATGAGCGCGCGGCGAACGCCCGACGCATCCGCGACCGGCGCGGGCCAGGCGATCCGGCGCACGGTTTCGTTTCGGGTTAGATCGCACCCGTCCACGTCGCAGGCCGTCATGGCCCAGATGGCAGAATCTTCGTCCGGCGGCATGGGATCGGCCGTTCTGGCCAGGAGGGCGAGCGTATCGGGGTGATCGGCATTGCAGTGCGCCATAATCTCGGCCTCAGCGGCGGCGACTGCGGCCACGGCGTTGAGATCGGGGGTGAGATCGGCGAGACGCAGGCGGGTGGCGCTGGCGAAGCCGCCGATATACAGGCCCGCCATGGGACGGACGCGCCAGAGCACGAAATCGGCAAAACCGGCATAGAAGGCGGCGTAGGGATGACGGGCGATCCAGCGCGCCTTGAGCGCCGGGTCAGGCTCGGGCGTGGCCAATCCCGTCAGCGTCAGCCGCGCATTGGCCTGCGGATTGATGTCAGCCCCGGCGTCTGCCAGCAAAAGGGCGCAGCGCGGTTCCGTTTGTAGGTGGCCGGTGTGTTCGGACAGCCCCGATAGCAGGATTAGGAGCGATCCGTCCGGGGCCGGGGCGGGTGTCACGAGGGATGCGAAAGGCTGGCCCTCGGTCACCGTCGCAAGTGTGGCGGCCCGCGCGCTACGGCTCAGCAGGCGGGCGGCATCAACGGGTTCCATCGGCTTTGACGATGTCATTTAGACTGATTCATTTGAACTGGCCCCGGATTTCGCCACAATGATCACCCATATGGTCAAGATACAACCGTTGGGCAGGGCTTTCGGACCATGAAACAGACGATCGCCTTGGTGGACGATGACCGGAACATTCTTACTTCCGTCTCGATGACGTTGGAGGCGGAGGGGTTTCTCGTCCGAACCTATACGGACGGGGAGAGCGCGTTGCAGGGTTTGATTGCGCGTCCGGTCGATCTTGCGGTGCTGGATGTGAAGATGCCGCGGATGGATGGGATGGAGTTGCTGCAGCGGCTGCGGGCACGGACGCAGTTGCCGGTGATTTTTTTGACGTCCAAGGATGAGGAGGTCGATGAGCTGATGGGTCTGCGGCTCGGTGCGGACGATTATATCACCAAGCCGTTCAGCCAGCGGCTGTTGATCGAGCGCATCCGTGCGTTGCTCCGCCGCAACGAGGCGAGCAAGGCGGAGGGTTCCGGTGTGGCGCCGGGCGGCGTTCTAGTGCGCGGCGACCTCACGCTCGATGAGACGAAGCACCAATCGATGTGGCGCGGGCAAGATATTCAGCTGACGGTTACGGAATTCTTGCTGGTAAAGGCGCTGGCGGCGCGGCCCGGTATGGTAAAGTCGAGGGATCAGTTGATCGACGCCGCGTATGGAGACAATATTTATGTCGATGACCGGACGATCGATAGTCATATCAAGCGCGTCCGTAAGAAATTCCGTGCCAGCGATGAGACCTTCGATCATATCGAGACATTGTATGGCATCGGTTATCGTTACAAGGAGGCATGAGGTCATTTATGCCTGATATCGGCTTGGTTCCTGTCTTGGAGACTGCTCCTTCCGAGGTGAAGCGGCGGCTGGTGTCACCGTTGCTTCGGCGAATACTTCTGGTCAATGCTTTACCGCTGGCTTTATTGGTCGCGGCGTTGTTGTATTTGGATCAGTATCAGGGCGGATTGCTCGAGGCTGAGGTGCAGACGCTTCGGGAGCAGGCGCGGATTTACGCCGGCGCGCTGGGCGAAAGTGCCGTCCGGGAGCAGGATCCGGATAACCCCATCCTCCAGCCCGATTTGGCTCGGCCGCTGCTGCGGCGGCTGACGGAGCCCACGCCGAACGCTCAGGCCCGGCTGTATGCGCCGGACGGCCAATTGGTGGCGGATAGCCGGGTGCGGGAGGGCGCGGGCGGGGCCGTGGTGACGGCCCCGCTCCCGCCGGCGGTGGATCGGGGGCGGGTCATCGGCACGATTGGATCGATCTATGACCGGCTGCTCGCGATGGTGCCGCACAAGACGATGGGCCCGACGGTCGAGCTGAGCCCCAACGCGGCAGGGGCGGAGTGGCAGCCGGACGTCAAGGAGGAATTGCGGATGACCGGCTCCAACGCCGGGCGGGAAATGCCACCGTATATCCGGCGCACCCAGGATGACCGGCTGCTGGTGACCGTGGCCGAGCCGGTGGTGCGGAACCGGCAAACAGTCGGGATCATCCTGCTGACGCGGGAGGCCCGGGAGGTCGATGACAGTTTATGGACGGTGCGGGCGAGCATCATGGGCCTGTTCGGTCTGGCGTTGGTGCTCACGGTGGCGTTGTCGTGGTATCTGTCGCTGACGATCGCCCGCCCGATTTTGCGCTTGGCCGGTGCGGCGCATCAGATGCGGGAGGGGTTTGGCCGCGCCGGGACCGTTCCGCTGTCGTTGATGCGCCGGACGGACGAGGTGGGGGAGCTGGCGCATGCGTTGTCCGAGAGCTCGGCCGCGCTTTGGGCCCGGATGGATGCGACCGAACGGTTCGCCGCCGACGTCGCGCATGAGATCAAGAACCCCCTCAGCAGCATCCGGAGTGCGGTCGAAACGTTGCGCCGGATCGATGATCCGCGGCAGCAGCATCGGCTGATGGCGATTATCGGCGAGGATGTCGGGCGGCTCGACCGGCTGATTAGCGACATCAGCGATGCGAGCCGCGTCGATGCGGAATTGTCCCGGACGGCCACTCAAGCGCTCGATGTAGGGGCCATTCTCGCGTTGCTGGCTGAGATCCATGATGCGACCCGGCGCAACGATGACGCCGTGATCGCCCTCGATGTCCCGGCAGCACCGCTGGAGGTGCTGGCAGTGGAGGGGCGGCTGGTCCAGGTTCTGCGGAACCTGATTGGTAATGCCACGAGCTTTTCGCCACCCAATGGTTTGATCACGCTGAGCGCCCATGCGGCTGGAGCGGTGGTCGAGATGAGCGTGATGGATCAGGGCGTGGGCATTCCGCCGACGAAGCTCGAGCATGTTTTTGATCGGTTTTACTCGGAACGGCCGGAGGGCGAGGCGTTCGGCAAGCACTCCGGCCTGGGCCTTTCGATCAGCCGGCAGATCGTTGAAGCGCTCAAGGGACGGATTTTCGCCGAGAACGTCATGGACGGTGAGGGACGGATCACGGGCGCGCGTTTCGTGGTGCAGTTGCCGCGGGCCTAAGGGGGAATTAATTGCCCGGATAAATCGCTGCTTCCCTTTCGTCAGATTCCGAGCGACAACCCGGTCCGATGCAATTGCACGCAAGCTGTGCCGCCCGGCGGGGACTGGGTGTACTTGTAATCGGTCCGCCGGGTTCCGGAAAGTCGAGCTTGGTCTTTCGGTTAGTTTCCGTTGGTTTTTTACTAGTTGCTGATGATTGTGTTATAATAGAGGATGGAATAGCGAGTGCGCCGTCGCAGTTATCCGGGTTGATCGAGCTTCGGGGCGTGGGGTTAATTCGGTTGCCGTATCTACGACATTCTTCATTACGCCTGGCCGTCGAGCTTTGTGCTGGGGCGCGTCTTCCGCATCCTTCCTCGTACGCCCGAATGGGGCTGCCTATGCTACGGCTTCCGCCGCAGTGCACTGATGGTGAGTCTCGCGTGATGTGGGCGCTGGCGTCATTGGTGCAAAACGGGGCTCATGCGATCGGAGCGTTCGGATGACGGCGCACCGGGTGTTGATCGTGAGTGGATTGTCCGGGGCCGGAAAGGCGTCGATTTTGCGTTCCCTCGAAGATCTCGGCTATGAGGCGGTCGACAATCCACCCCTCACGTTGCTCGAGGATCTTATCGCCCGCAGTGACCGGCCGTTGGCGATTGGCGTGGATGCCCGAAGCCGAGGGTTCGACGCTGTGCAGATCCTCAGGTCGCTAAGCCGCGTTGAAGCCGCGATTGGCATTAAGCCCGAGTTAATCTATGCGTCGGCTGATGAGACGGTGCTATTGCGGCGGTTTACCGAGACGCGGCGGCGGCACCCGTCGGCCCCGTATGGCCGGGTCGCGGACGGCATTGCCGCGGAAGCCGCGCTGACGGAGCCGCTCCGGGACGCGGCCAACTTGGTCATCGACACCTCCGGCTTACCACTTTCTGAACTGCGACGGTTGATCGAGACGCGATTTGGCCAAACGAGTGCTGACGGCATCCAACAGGCTGCGCTCACGATTTCATTGATCAGTTTCGCCTTTCCGGCCGGGTTGCCGCGGGAAGCCGACATGGTCTTCGACGCGCGATTTTTGCGGAACCCCCATTACGACTTGGCTTTGAGACCTAAGACTGGGCTCGATGAACACGTCGCGGCTTACGTGGAGAGTGACCCAGACTTTTTGTTGTTTTTTGAGCGTATTACCTCAATACTCGACCTTGTCTTGCCTCGTTTTGTCCAAGAGGGTAAGAAGTACGCAACCATTGCCGTCGGCTGCACGGGTGGGCGGCACCGCTCCGTTTGGATCGTAGAGCGACTGGCTCGCCAACTTTCTTCTGGTTCGTCTAATTCCGACGGTTGGAACCTTATTATTACTCATCGTGAGCTTTTACGAGGCCTCGCAGCGGCCGGCTCAATCCCGTTGGCAATAGGTTAGAGCCCCATGATCGGCCTCGTTATCGTCACCCATGGGCACCTTGCCGACGAACTCCGCGCAGCGATGGAGCATGTGATTGGGAAGCAACCAAATATTGCCACGGTTTGTGTTGGACCCGAGGATGATCTCGACGTTAGGCGGACGGATATCTTGAGCAGGATCCAGGACGTCGAGAAAGGCGAGGGTGTTATCCTCCTCACCGACATGTTCGGTGGAACGCCGAGTAACTTGGCAATATCGACCATGGGAACTGGTGACATCGAGGTCATCTCTGGCGTGAACCTTCCGATGTTAGTGAAGCTGGGCAAGATCAGACGCTCTCATGCGTTGGCAGAATGTGTTTCCTGTGCGCAGACGGCGGGACGGAAATATATCGCGTCGGCCTCGGATATTTTGCCGAACTGCCGCGACACTGAATGCGGCCTGTGAAAGTCGAGTGTCGGCTGCCGATTACGAATCGGCGTGGTCTTCATGCCCGCGCCGCCGCCAAGTTTGTGACGCTTGCAGAGACATTCACGTCAGTGATCGATGTCAGCCGTGACGATCAAACGGTGTCAGCCCAGTCGATTATGGGTTTGATGATGCTAGGTGCGGGTCAAGGGGCATCGATCGACCTCACTGCGGTCGGCGGTGACGCCAACGCTGCAATCGAGGCGCTATCTGCCCTTGTTAAATCCGGTTTTGGTGAATGTGAATAGCCTTGCGCCCGTACGTCGGTGATAATTTTTTATCCCAGCGTGCTGCGCCCGGCTGGATCGGCGTGGGTGCTTTCCAGACCGGTGCGCCCGATTCCGCCCGATAGACTTCGCTGCCTAGGCTGAGTGGGAGCGGCGTGGGCGGTGTGCATGGCCTCGGTCCTCTGCCGGGGCGGGCGGTTTGAGGGAGTGCACGGCCTGCACGTGGTCGGGACGACGTTTAAGACGCGCATTTAGGAGGCGGGCCATCGTTCGGCTGGCTTCATTGCGCTATGTTTCGAACCGCTCATGCTGGTTTTCAGCCGAAGTTTTGAATGGTTGGGCAGGGGTCTTCGATGGAGCGGTGATAAGGCTGACGAGGAATATCGCACGTGCTACACTCAGACAAATGAGGACAAACCTGTCGGAAACGGTGCCGTTAGAAGGCCTTGTTTCACGTGAAACGCAAAAGCGCCTCGAGCGCCTCGTGAGCCTGGTTCTTAAATGGAATCCCAAAATCAACCTGATCTCGCCCTCTGACGAAGCTCGTGTATGGACGCGACATGTAAACGATAGCCTTACGTTAGTAGCGTTGCTGCCTAATACTGTCACCCGTGTCATAGATTTTGGTTCAGGTGGTGGATTCCCTGGCCTGGTCATCGCTGCTGTCACCGGTGCGGTCGTAGAACTCGTGGAGGCGGACCGCCGTAAAGCTGTTTTTCTTACCGAGGCCGCTCGCGAAATGGGCGTCAGTGTTCTCGTCCATGCCACCAGAATAGAAAATGTTCAGTTATCCCCCAGCAGCATTATCACGGCGCGCGCTCTCGCACCCTTAACCAAATTGTTAGCATACGCACGTCCGCTTCTAACCTTTGACGGAACCTGTCTGTTCTCGAAAGGCCCGCACCCAGAGTATGAGATCGTTGCTGCCCGCAAAACCTGGCGGTTTAATGAGGACATAACCCAAACCCCTGTCGGGACGATCATAAGCATCCGTAATGTGGAACGCATTTAATGACTTGCCGAATCCTAGCGCTGGCAAACCAAAAGGGGGGGGTTGGGAAGACAACAACTGCCGTCAATTTAGCAACCGCCCTTGCGGCGTTTGGCCACAGCGTCCTACTGATCGATCTTGACCCGCAAGGCAACGCATCCACTGGGTTAGGATTTGACCACTCAGCGCGACGCGTCGGCACGTATTCGGTCCTCATGGGTGGGACCAACATAGACGACGCCATTGCTGACACGGGGATCCCAAACTTGGCGCTGTTGCCCGCCGAAACCGATTTGGGCGGGGCGGAGGTCGAGTTAGCCAGCGTCCATCGCCGAGAGTTTGGCCTCTCCGATCGTCTTAACGAGTTGGGATATAAATTTAAGTTTATTTTGATCGATTGCCCCCCTAGCATAGGACTTTTGACCTTAAACGCCCTGGTCGCGGCCGCCGGGGTGATCATTCCCCTGCAATGTGAGTTCTTTGCCCTAGAGGGCCTTAGCCAACTCACCCGGTCTATCGAACGCACCCGGGCGCAGCTGAATGCAAACCTGACTATCCAGGGAATCGTCCTCACTATGTTCGACCGCAGAAATAATCTTTCCGAACTCGTCGCCACAGATGTGCGGAAGTATTTCGGCAGTCGGGTCTACGACACCGTCATTCCAAGGAATGTCCGGGTGTCGGAAGCGCCAAGCCATGGAAAACCCGTACTCCTCTATGATTATAGGTCGCCGGGCTCACAGGCATACGTCAAACTCGCGGCTGAAGTTTTGCGGCAGGAGCGCGAACGTTCATGAAGGAAGGGACACCTCGCCTCGGTAAAGGCCTTGCGGCACTATTTGGTGACGGTGACGGGCTCGGCAGCAGTGCTGCAGTTCCGGGAACGCTGCCCATTCGGGCGCTGAAGCCGAGTCCATTCCAACCCCGAGCCGCCATCAATGCGTCATCGTTGGCAGAGCTGACGACCTCTATCCGCAAACAAGGGGTACTGCAGCCAGTCCTCGTGCGTCCTCACCCGGCTGAACACGGTGTGTATGAGATCATTGCCGGCGAGCGGCGGTGGCGGGCGGCTCAAGCCGCCGGTCTTGTGGATATTCCGGTTTTAGTTCGAAACCTCAGCGACTTGGATGCGATGGCCGCTGCCCTGGTTGAGAACCTTCAACGGCAAGATCTTAATCCAATTGAAGAGGCCGAGGGCTATTTCCGGCTCGTAACCGATCACGGGATGACCCACGACCAACTCGGCGAGATGATTGGAAAGTCTCGCAGCCACATCGCCAACACCATTCGACTCCTACAGCTCGAACCAAACGTCGTCGCTCTCGTAAGAGCCGGAACGTTGACCGCGGGCCACGCCAGGGCGCTCCTCACCCACCCTGACCAACAAAGTGCTGCGGACGCCGTCGTGGCCCGTGGTCTGAATGTCCGGCAAACCGAGGCCCTCGCCCGTGATCCCCATCCCGATCAACATGAACGGATCGAGGATCCCGAAACCGCCGAATTAGAACGCGAGCTCAGCGAACATTTAGGTCTAAAGGTTCAAATCAAGCGCCAGCAACAGCGGGGCCATCTCTCAATCAAATTTAGCACGCTGGAACAACTTGATGGGCTGATTCTGCTCCTCAATCCGAACTAGCCGCGGCCCGACCGCACCCGGGCGGCAGATTGCTGGGCAATTCCGGAGATCAACCGTCGCACCAATAGCGCATCGGGCGCATTTGTCCGCTTACAGAGCATCTCCACCCGCCGCACCGCATCCAATGCACCGCGGATCTGTTCGCGGTGCCAGAGCCGCAGTGACGCGGAGAACTGGCCCACGCGCGCGAAGAAGATCGGTGGCCGGAGTTGGCGGGCGACATCGGAGGCAGACGACCCGGCACTCATCATTATCGCACCCGCCTCAAGCCGCAGCAGATGGGCCAGCATCATCCGACAGACCGCGACCGCTGACGTCCCATTTTCGAGCGCCACGTCCACGGAGCGGTCCGCGGCCACGACATCCCCCGATGTGCAGGAAAATACCGCGTCATCGATCGACAGCGCCGCCTGCTCACCAATGCAATTCTGAACATCGGCCAACGTCAGTCGAACGGCGGGCTCAGCATAGAGAATGAGCTTCTCGATTTCGCCCCGGCTCGCCGACCGATCGATGCCGAGGTGGCTCCCCGCCCAAGTCTTCGCGTCTTCATCCAACTCGATCCCGGCCCCTCGCAACGCTTGCTCCACAACGTGCTGGAGCGATCCCGGCTCTTCTGGATAGCACGCGATAACCGCAGCACCCGACGCCGCTTCACAAAGCAAACGCAGCTTGCTGCGACTTGGTAATACGCCGCTTTCAAGCACGATGACAGTATCGCCCGCCGTCTCCAACACTCGTTTAAGCACCGGGGCCAGTCCATCAACGACATCACGAACCCGGACAACGCGTCGGCCCGTAGTCATTGAAAGGGCAGTGTATTCCTCGATCAAACGGTCATGGTCTTCGCGCGACAGCCACGCGACGCGGAATGGATCGTCCTTCGCACCAACAATTGCGCGCGTCACTTGCTCTGCGCGATGGCGAAGTAACCCCTCATCCGCTCCATGCAACAGGACGATACGAACCGCGCCAGGATCACGTAAAAAACGCTCCGCGGCTCGCGCGTCTAGCTTCACGTCGCTTGAGCCTGCTTTAAAAAATAGCTGCTCACCTGAATGGTAACCTGATCAGCGAGGCTGCCCGTAATTCGGCGAATGGCTGAATCGCTCTCAAGTTCGGCGGCAAAGAATTGCTGGTCTGTAACGTTGTAGCCGTCCAGCACCCGGCTCGTGCCCTGTGACAAAACCGGACGTAACGGCGTCAACGCCCGTAAAGTCCAGGTCGCAAAACCATCGATCCGAATTCGCGACGTTGAACTGTCCCGCTGGATCGCCACGCCCTCGAAACCGATCTGTAACGCCGCAATCAGCTCATACTTCCGCTCATGTCCCGCGTCCGAACCATCGAACCGCTGCTGGAGCGCCTGTCTCAGTAATTGACCGGACCGCTCCTGAATGACGGGTACGTAAATATGCCCTAACTCCACGGTCGACCCACCTCCCGCGACCGGCTTATAGAGCGGGCGAAAGCCGCAGCCATTCAGGACCAATAAGCCCCCTACGATCCCTCGCCGGGTCGTCAAATTCCCGCCCATTATGCGGCGATGACGAAGTTGAGTATGCGCCCTGGCACGTAAATTCGCTTGACGATGGTTCGTCCTTCAAGGGCCCGTGCGACGTTCGGATCTGCCAATGCGGCACCGATGGCGACGTCCTGCGATGCGTCCACGATAATATCCACCGTGCCACGCAACTTCCCCATCACTTGGACGGCTAGCGTCACGGTCTGAACCGCTGTCAACGCCGGGTCTGCGACCGGCCAAGA
>JAYVOF010000176.1:0-10280 GCA_043758105.1 Rhodospirillales bacterium
AGCGGGTCCTGCGCGTAGATGCCCAGCAAGCCCACCACCAGCACCACCTGCGGCAGCGCATACGGCAGCACGATCACCCGCTCCATCCACCGGTCGAGCCACGGCAGATAGCAATGCGCCACCAGGATGGCCGGAACCGTCACCACCGTCTGCAGCACGACCGAGCCGGCCGCGATGAACAGGGAGCGCCCGAGCGCCGATTGAAATTGCGGCTCGCTCAACACCGTCCCGAACCAGCGCAGCGTGAGGCCGGCGGGCACCAGGCCGGAATACCATTCCGTGGCCAGCGCCGCGACCACCACCGCCGCGACCGGGGCCAGCAGCAGCAACGACACGCCGCCGATCAGCGCGCGGTCTGCGACATCATGCTCAGCCACGGTTGCGCCGGAGCAGTAGCTGATCGACCAGGATGGGTATCAACAACACGAGCACCAGCAGCACCGCGAGCGCGTTGGCGAGGTTGGGGTCGGTGAACACGTCGCCGGTCACCAGCTCGCCGATCCGGATGGTGACCAAATTGGCCCCGCCGCCGATCAGCGCATAGGCGGTGGCGTAGGTGCCCATGGCGTTGGCGAACAGCAGGATGAAGCTGCCGATCAGGCTGGGGGCCAGGATGGGCAGGCCGATGCGGAGCCAGAACGTGAGCCGGGACGCGCCCATCAGCCGCGCCTGTTCGGACAAATCGGGGGTCAGCACGCCAAGGCTCGGGAACAGGACCAGGACGGTGAACGGCACCTGGAAATAGGCATAGACCAGCATCAGGCCTTGCAGCGAGTAGATGTTAAAATCCGGCAACAAGCCGGAGCGGGCGAGCAGCAGCGTGACCACGCCGTTCACCCCCGCCAGTGTGGTGAACGCCAGGGCCAGCGGCACGCCGACGAAGTTGCTGGCAACGTTGAACAGCGTCAGGAACCGCCGCTGCACCGCGGCCCGACGCCGATGCAGCGCGAGGCTAAGCGGCAAGCCGACGCCGAGGCCGATGGCGCTGGTGATCAGCGAGATGTTGACGCTGGTCAGGAACGCGCCGCGATAGAACTTGCTGCCGAGCAACACGCCGTAATTCGCCAGCGACCACGCGCCGCCTTGGATGATGCTGCCATGGAGGACGGACAGCATTGGAGCGACCTGGAACGCCAATACGACCACGATGAACGGCACCGCCCACAGCAGTTTCACCGTCATTGCGAGCCGCTTGGCGAAGCAATCCAGGAGCCACAATCGCGCCCGTCGCCCCTGGATTGCCGCGCCCCAAGCGGGGCTCGCAATGACGATATTTCGGCGTTCACGGCCATGCCGTCCGTGGACACGCCCAGCAAGGCACAAACCGTGCCGGCGATCTCGGTCTGGCGCAGCACCGTCCCCGGTGCCATGCGGCCGGTGCCAAGCAGCCAGAACGGCACCTGCGTCTCGGTGGCGCCGGGTCCGCCATGCATGCCGTCATCGCCCATGCCGTGGTCGCTGGTGACGATCACGGTGCACCCGGCGTCGAGCCAGACCGGCACGGTGCGGGACAGCAGCGCATCCGCCTGCCGGGCCGCCCGCCGATACTCGGTGCCGCCGCCGCCATAGCGGTGCCCGGCATCATCGACGCCCATGGAGTGCACCAGCAGGAAATGCGGGCTGTGCCGGTGCCATAGCGCCATGGCGTCCGCGAACAGATGATCGTCCGGGTAGCCGTCCTGCCAATAGAACATCCCGTGCTGGATGGCGGCGTCCGGGTCATGGGTGACGCGTTGCGCCGGGTCGAACGGGGCGTGGTTGTATAGCTCGGAAAACCAGTGATAGGCGGCGGCCGCCGTGGTCTGCCCGGCCCCGCGGCACCGGTCGAACACGCTGGGGTGGCGGGACCGGCGCACGCTGCCGTTGCCGGTGATGCCGCTCTGGATCGGGGTCTGGCCGGTCATCAGCGTCTCATACAACGGGCGGGACAGGCTCGGCAGCTCCGCCGTCACCGCCAGAGGCTGCCCGGCCGCCGCCTGCACATACCCCATGCAAGCACAAGCGGTATCGAGCCGGAGCCCGTCCAGCAGGACGAAGACGATCGGCCGCATGCTACATTTCCGTCAGCACCTTCTCCTGCCATAGGGCTGGGACACGCTTGGCGCCGTCGGCCCAGGCGGCCGGATTGATCGGGCGGGCCTTGGCGTATTGCACTGATGGCAGCAACTTCGCCTTCGCCGCTTCCGGCAGGGTCAGGTGATCGACCCGGATCGGCCTGGCATAGCCGTCGGCCAGGTTCAGCTGGCCCGCGTCACTGAAGATATACTCCCGCACCAGCATCGCCGCGTTGGGGTTCTTGGCGTATTTGTTGATGATGGTGGAATAGCCGCTGGTGACGGACCCGTCCGACGGGATCACCACGCCGAACCGGTCGCCGCCCACCTTGTCCCGGTAACTCAACGCGTTGAAATCCCACATCAACCCGACCTGGATCTCGCCCCGCGCCATGTTGGCCGGCAGGGCCGCGATGGTCAGCAGGCGCTTTTGCTTGGCCAGTTTGGCGAACAGCTCCATCGCCGGGTCGAGCCGGGTTTCGTCCCCGCCCATGGCGATGGCGCAGGCCAGCACGGCGGCGTTGGATTGCGACGCCTTACCCACGTCGCCGGCAGCGATTTTATAGCTGCCGTTCAGCAAATCCGCCCAAGATTGCGGCGGGTTCGGGATGTCTTTGGCCACCACGAAGGCGATGGTCCCGGTATAGGCCAGCATCCACTGCCCATCCGCATCCCGCGCCCATTCCGGAATATCGGCAAAAGTCGTGGGCTTATACGCCGCCGCCAGCCCGCGCTCGACCGCGACCCGGCAGAAATCGAAGCCGACATCGCCGATATCGGCCGACGCATTGGCCTTCTCGGCGGCGAACTTCGCCAGCTCCTCGGCGCTGCTCATGTCGGTATCGATATGCTTCAGGCCGTATTTGGCGCTGACGTCCTTCCAGGTCGCGGCCCAATTGGCCCAATCATCGGGCATACCGACGCTGTTGATCGCGCCCTCTTTCCGCGCCCGCTCGATCAGATCGTCCATGGGCGCCGCGCCCGCGCGCCGGGCCAGGAGCGCCCCGAGCGAGAGACCAAGGCCGGCACGTCTGGTGAGGAGGGTCATGGGGTTACCTTCATGCTGTTCCGCCGACCCTGCCGTGGCCAATGCACCGTCGTCAACGATCCGGTTTGTGACAAAAATTGCCGGTTAAGGCCCGACGGCCCGGCAGGTCCCGTCGGCCCACATCGCCATGACGTCCATTCGCATGGGAGCCGTCTCATCTGCGGCGAGCGGCACCGGGGCGCTGTCCTCCGCAAACCCGGCCTCGGTCAGCACGCGGTCGCGGCAGGGGATGGTCCATTGCGCATCGATGATCTCCCGCGCCAGGGCCGAGAGCGACCAGCCGAGTGGGGCGGCCCGTCCGGTCGGCGATTGGCCGAGGCGCACGGGAACGTAGGTGCCGCCCAGGGTCACGACGCGCCGGGCCAGCGCCTCGGACGCGCTCACGCCCCGCGCCTCCCGCGTGCGCAACAGCACGGCCGCCGGGCCCGTGAGACCGCGCGGGAGTAGGGACCACGGCGTCAACACAGGCGGGGGCGTGTCGGACCCCGCGTCCGGGTCGCTCACCAGCTGGAGCACCACGAACCGTACTGCGCGGTCATGCCGCCGCGCGGCACCGTCCAGTGCATCGAGCAATTCCAACAGCGTGGCCGCGCCCAAATTCTCGAAATATCCACCATCCGCCACGGCGTCTCTGGCCCCGTCCGCCATGTGGAAGGTGCCGAGCGGGCCGATGAACGGGAACCGCGCGCCGGCCCCGGCGGCCGCGCTCGCGGGCAGGTCGCCGCCCAACAGCGCCAGCAGATCCGCACCGTCCCCGCCGACATGGTCCGGGCCCAGCGCCAGATTGCTGGTCACCAACCGCCCGCCGCTCTGGACCGAGGTGGCGTTCAGCAGCAGCGCCGGCCAGGGTTGCGCCGAGCTCCACAAATCCAGGAACGGCCCGGCCAGCCGCCCGTCGCCGAACACCGCACGCGACCGCGCCTCCCAGGCCATCTCCAACGCGGCGGCGCGGTCGGTAAACACCGGCACGGGCAGGAACCGTTGCAGCAGGTCTGGATAGAGCAGCGCGCCCAGTGTGGGGCCCAGGAAGTCCCCCGCGAGCGCCGATTGCAAGCAGTCCCGCTGACGCGCGGCCGGGCAACCCGGCAGTCGCCTGCCGGCAGCATACGTCGCAAGGCCAAGCGAGCCGCCGCTCACCCCGCTCATGGCGAAAATCTGCCCGGTAAAGGCCGGGGAGGCGTCGGACAGATCACCCAGGACCGTCGCGGTCCAATATGCCGCCGCAATTCCTCCGCCGCTGGTCGCCACCAGCACCACCGGGATCGGGCGTCCATCGGACGGTCCGGACGCGTCCAGGAAGCGCAGGAATGCCACCTCCACCTCCGGACGGGTGCGGAGGCCGGGCGGAAACCGGCGCAAATCATGGTTGTCCGGCAGCACCCCATGGTCCCGCAGCGCAGCCAGTGCGGCGGCGAGGGCGAAGGTCAGGAACAGCACCGGCACCTGCGTCCGCCGGCCCGCATAGAGCAGCAGCGTGCCCCCGCACATCATGCCCGCCGCCGCCAGCATGACGATCGAGGCCGGCCGCAGTATGGACGCGGCGCGCACCGGGTCGGCGGCGAATCCAGCCAGCCCGGCGACCCCGGCGACGATACTGAGCGCCAGCATGCGGAGCCCGCCCGACCCCAATCCCGGCAACGCCATCCGGGGGGCACCCCCCCTCATCGCCGCCCGCGACGCCAACAGTAGGAGCAGCGCGGAGGCGGCCAGCAGGATCATGGCGCCCTCCAGCAACCGGGTGCCGCCCCCCACGGCTCCCATCGCTTCCGGTATGCTGGCGGACGCCGTGCGCAGCACGTCCGCCACGGCCAGCAACGCGACTGCCGCCAGCAGCCATGGCATGGCGGCCGCGATGCGCCGGCGACCCATCGACTGCCGCAGCGTAAAGCCCGACCAGAACCACGCATTGAGCGCGAGCCACCCCGTGCTGAGCCACAGGCCCACCCATCCGGAGGGCGCGCCGTCCTGGCCGAGGGCGATCAGCAGATCCACCGCCTGCGGCGTGGCGCTCAACCCCAGATAGAGCAGCCCGAGCACGCCCGCCACCACCCGGCAATCCCGCGCCGCCTCCAGCAGGCTGGTGGACGCGCGGTTCATCCGCCGAGCGGTGCGAACAGGATGTCCAGGTCGCCCTCGGTCAGCCCGGCGGCGGTGCCGCTGCTGGCGCCCAGGATCCCCGCCGCCAGCGCCCGTTTGCGCTCCTTCAGGATTTCCATCTTTTCTTCGATCGAGCCCTCGGTGATCAGCCGGTGCACGAACACGCTCTTGTCCTGGCCGATCCGGTGCGCCCGGTCGGTCGCCTGGTTTTCGACCGCCGGGTTCCACCAGGGGTCGTAATGGATCACGGTGTCGGCCGCGGTGAGGTTGAGGCCGGTGCCGCCGGCCTTCAGGCTGATCAGGAACAAGTTTGCCGCCCCGGTCTGGAATTGCTGCACCGGTCCGGCCCGGTCCTTGGTGTCGCCGGTCAGCAGCTCGTAGGGCAAGCCGAGCGCGTCCAGCTCCGCCTGGATCAGCGCCAGCATGGAGGTGAATTGCGAGAACAGCAGCACGCGCCGCCCCTCCTCCAGCATTTGCGGCAGCATCTCTAGCAGCCGCTCGAGCTTGGCGGACCGGGCCTTGGACGCCTTGACCGTCGTGAGCTTCAGCAGCCGGGGATCACAGCAGGCCTGGCGCAGCTTCAGCAGCGCGTCCAGGATGATAATGCCCGATCCGGCCATGCCCCGTTTGGCGATGGCGGCGCGCACCTTGGCGTGCATGCTGAGCCGGATGCCTTCATAGAGGGCGCGCTGGGCGTCGGCCATCTCGATCGTCTCGGTGATCTCGGTCTTGGGCGGGAGCTCCGGGGCGACCTCCTCCTTGGTGCGGCGCAGGAGGAAGGGGGCGATGCGCCGGGCGAGCTGGGCCCGGCGTTCCTCGTTGCCGGCCTTCTCGATCGGCGTGCGGAAGCGGCGGCCGAAGCTGACGCGGTCGCCGAGGAACCCTGGCATCAAGAAGTCATAGAGCGACCATAGTTCGCCCAAATGGTTCTCGAGCGGGGTGCCCGACAGGCATAGTCGCTGCCCGGCCTGCAGCGTGCGGGCGAGCTTGGAGGTGGCCGCCAGCGGGTTCTTGATAGTCTGCGCCTCGTCCAGCACCACCATGTGCCAGGGTTGGGCGACCAACACCGCGTGGTCCCGCGCCAGCAGCGGATAGGTGGTGATGACGATATCGTGCCCGGGAATGGCGCCGAACAGCGCCGCGCGACCGGGGCCGTGCAGCACCAGCACGCGCAGGCTCGGCGCAAACCGCGCGGCCTCGGCCCGCCAGTTCGGCACGAGGCTCGTGGGGCAGACGATGAGCGCCGGGTGGTCGAGCCGGCCGGCCGCCTGTTCGGCCGCCACATGCGCCAGCGCCTGCACGGTCTTGCCGAGGCCCATGTCGTCGGCCAGCACGCCGCCCATCCCGGCGGTGCGCAGGAACTGCAGCCAGGCGAGACCATGCGCCTGATAGGGCCGGAGCGTGGCGGTAAAGCCCTCTGGCGCCGGGCAGGGCGGGATGCCGTCATGGTCGCGCAACTGCCGGCCGAGCGTGCGCACCGCGTCCCCGCCTGTCCAGACGATGCCGCTGCCGGCTGTGGCGTCCTCCAACGCAGCGATATCCGCGGCGTTCTGCCGGGATAGGCGGTGGGTGTTCCCGGAGCTGTAGAAGTCACCGAATAACTCGAGCAACGGGCCCAAGATAGGCTGGAGCTGCGCGTAGGGCACCGCCAGCAGGCGGCCATCGGGCAGCGGGATCAGCACGTCATGCGCGTCATGCGTGCCGCCGGCCGGATGGTTCGGATTGCCGAGCAGCTCGAGCAGGGCGGGCACCAAATTGATCCGGACGCCGTCCACCATGACGCCCACGTCGAAATCGAACCAGTCGATCCCGCTGCCGTCGCTCGCCTCGTGGATTTCGACCGAGAACGGACCCTCGGGCTTGACCAGACGGACCGGGAAATCTTCGGCCAGTTCGACCTGCCAGCCCTCGTCCCGCAAATCGGGCACGTCATCCAGCATAAAGGTGATCCACGACCCCGGGTCGTCTCCTTGCATGACGAGGTCGTGGGCATGGGCGTGGTCTTGCCGCACCAGAAAATGGCTGATGCTCTGGAATCCGAACTCGTGCAGCCGGCGCAACGCGTCCCGCTCGAACGCATAGTCCCGGACCACGCGCCAGCGGTGGCCGTCCTGCCGGATGATGTCCCGCCGCTCCTGGTGGCCCACAAGCACGGGTCCATACTGGAAGGAGAGCCGGGCCAAGGGCAGGCGGTGCTCGATCATTGAATATGTATGGGGCGCGGAGGGCCGCGCCGGGTCGAACGGCAGGGTGCCGAGCAGCAAGTGCAGGACGACGCGCGCGGGGCCGCCGGTTCGCTCGGGCGGCGCGATGGGTTCCGGGGCCGGCAGGGCTCGCTGCGGAAAGCGCCGGGCCAGTTCGTCACGCACGCGCAGCGCCACCTCGGGCAGCAGGGGCGGGCTTGCGAGCATGGTGTGGACCATGCGATCCGGCATCCCGGTCTCGATCGGCCCCACCATGCCGCTGGCCGGATCCACATACCACAGGGGCGAGAGGCGCAGCGGAATGAGGCCCGGCGGCAGCTGCACTGCCATTCGCTGGCGGCTGTCCTCGTCCACGTCCCAGGCCAACGTCCCCGGCACCGGATCCCCCCGCGCCAGCGCGGGCGCATCCCATCTCGCCCAGCGCCCGCGCCCGGTGGCGACGATGGCCTCGAGCGTCGCCGTGAAATCCAGGTCCGGGCCATAGAGCGCGCGCTTATCGAGATGCCGGATGATCGCGCGGTCCGACGGGCGGAGGAACTTCATCGCCTGGCCCGCCCGGTGCAACTGCTGCACGTTGAGATCTCTGACGTGTGGACTGATGGTCCCGTTCGCCAAATATTCGATCGACCGCAGATCGACCGCGATCCGCGGCGCCCCGGGTGCCTGCGATAAGACATACAGCAGGCGCCGCCGGACCTTCGGAGGGTAGTCCTCGCTCTCTTGTTCCTGCGCAGCGTCCAGGCTGCGGAGCCAGGCATCGACCTCCGAGGGAAGAGTCTGGGCTTGCACGGAGCCCGACGGAGCCGGGCGGTTGCCCTGGATTAGGCTCTGGACCTGGGTTTCGCCCTGGATCTCGGTCACGTAGTGGAACAGCGCGGCGGCGACATGCTTGCAGTTCAGCCCGATCGGGCAGCTGCACTCCCCCGAGATGAACGTCTCGTTCGTTTTGCCGAGCGCCAGCTTGATGGACTGCCGGTATGCGCCGGCGCGGCCCATCACCCGCGCCGTGATCCTCGGCTGGCGTTGCACCTCGCGCACCAACTCGACACGGCCGCGGCGGTAATAGCTGAGCCCGGCCGCATAAGCGTTCTGGCCGACTGCATCGAGGATATCGTTATCGGTGATCATACCGGATTCTCCGCTGCGACTCGGGGAATAGGAGTTTAGACCATCTCTTGCAAAGAGGCATTCAGCCGGCTGATTTTCGGGAATAGCCGCGCGTTGACTTTACAAACGATCGCGCTGAAATGTGCACCGGCTCATTGGTATGCATGGAGGCGCTTTCTTGTGTTTCGCCTGATCAGCGCCACCCCCAGCCCCTATGCCCGCAAGGTCCGCATCGCGCTGGCCGAGAAGGGCATTCCGTTCGAGTTGCTGACCGAGGTGCCGTGGGACAGCACCACGGAGACGCCTCGGCATAATCCGCTGGAGAAGCTCCCGGTCCTGCTGCTGCCGGACGGGTCTAGCGTCTATGAATCGCATTTCATCCTGGAATGGCTAGAGCTGAAGCATCCCACGCCACCGATGCTGCCGCCCGATATCGACGGCAGGCTCGCGGCGCGGCGGGTGGAGGTGGTGTGTGACGGGGTGTGCGACGCGCTCGTGTTGCTGTTCATGGAGCGGAACCGCGCACCGGAACACCGCAGCACAGAATGGATGGCCCGGCAGCAGCGGAAGGTGGAGGGCGGCCTGCGTGCCGTGGCGGAGTGGGCCGGCACGCGCGCGTGGATCGTGGGGGACCGCTTCGGCCTGGCCGACATCGCGGCGGGCACCGTCTGCCGCTACCTCGATGTGCGGTTTCCCGAGCATCAGTGGCGCGCCAGGCACCCGAACCTCGCCGCGATGAGCGACCGGCTGGAGCTTCGGCCCTCGTTCCAGAACTCGGTTCCGGTGGCGCAGCGCATCAGCGATAAGGTGGTTTGAGCCGCTGAACCCGTTTCCGGCTGATGGTGTACGGGATTATTATTCCGCTTGACCAACGGATGCGTGTGGGCGCAAACTCATTCCGCATTCAAACCATTCTAAGCCCGCTCGCGGCTTCAGCGATGCATGCAGCGCTTCGTCCGGAGACCCTCCATGGCCGAGAACCCTGTTGATCACGCCCCCACGCCCTGGCGGCTGTTTCGCGTCGGACCCCTCGGCGCGCTGTTGGCCATTTTGCTCGTGAGTCCGGCGCTGGGCGCAGAAACCTTGCAGCATTTTGCCCAGCAATGCGACATCGAAACCGGCGTCTCGGTTCCCGCCTTCGATTGTGATGATCCGAATGCGACCGAGGTGCCGATGACGCATGCGCACTTCAATACGCCGGGCAATCCGAATTCCGGTGTGGCCACGTGCGACCGGCCGAACCGGCTCAATCAGCAATGCGATCCCGGCAGCCGGTTCCATGTGTTGGTCCGCAAGCCCAACGCCTTCGTGGTTGCGCATTGCCGGAAGAAGGGCGGCCAAACGGGGTTTTACGGGGATATCGCGGTCATCCAGCATAGTTCCGACACCGGTGCGACCTGCTTCTATCAGGAAGGGCCGCGGGACGGTTTGAGCCATAACGTCGTCGCACCCTCGGTGGCGCAAGGCGACTGGCTGACGCCGGATCAGGCGAAGGGCGAGCGCTGTGCCGGGTGCCATGACAATGGACCGATCATCCGCTCGCCGTATCTGTCGCAGATTACCGGGCCGAATAAATTGCCGGGTGCTGGGGAGAGTGCGTTCAACTCGGTGTCCCGCCCGTATTACTTTGTGGGCGACACGTTCGCCGATTGGAAGGCGTTCCGGGTCACCGCGCCGGTGATGAACCCGGTGACGCATCAGCCGGTGGACAACACCTGCAACGGCTGCCACCGGATGGGGGTCAATAACGTCGGCGACGGCGGCACGGCG
>JAYVOF010000177.1:0-3553 GCA_043758105.1 Rhodospirillales bacterium
ACGCCTGAGTTCTACCAGGAACACGGCATAACCGTGGAGCTTGGCGTCCGTGTCTCCAGCATCGACCCGGCAAACCGGCGGGTGACGCTCGAAGACGGCAGCCACCGCGCCTATGAGGCGTTGCTGCTCGCGACAGGAGCCGAGCCGGTGCAACTCGACGTGCCCGGGGCCCACCTGCCGCACGTGCACACGCTCCGCACGCTCGCCGACTGCCGCGCGATCGTCGCCATGGCCGCGGCCGCCCAGCGTGCGGTCATCATCGGCGCGAGCTTCATCGGGCTCGAGGTCGCGGCGTCGCTGCGGGCGCGTAAGATCGGGGTGCACGTGGTGGGTCGTGAAACCAGTCTTATGGAACACGTCCTAGGGGCTGAAGTGGGCGGCTTCATTCAGGCGCTGCACACGAGTCACGGCGTGGTCTTTCATCTTGGCACGACAGCCACCGCGATCGACGCGCAGGGCGTGACCTTGCAGGGCGGGGAGCGCCTCGAAGCCGACCTCGTCATCGTGGGCATCGGGGTGCGGCCGGTCTTGGTGCTGGCGGAGCAGGCCGGGCTTGCCGTGGATCGCGGGGTGAGCGTGAATGAATTTCTGGAGACGAGCGTGCCGGGCATCTATGCGGCCGGGGACATCGCGCGCTGGCCGGACCCGCTCAGCGGCAAGCGCATCCGGGTCGAGCACTGGGTCGTCGCCGAGCGTCAGGGACAAACGGCTGCACGTAACATTCTGGGCCGGCGGGAACGGTTCGACGCCGTCCCGTTCTTCTGGACGATCCAATACGATTTCGGCCTCGGCTACATCGGCCATGCCGAGCATTTCGATTCGGCCGAACTCGACGGCTCATTGGAACAGCGGGATTGCAGCGTGACCTACCGGCTCGGGGGCAAAAAGGTCACGGTCGCCATCGTGCAACGCGATATACCGGGGCTGCAGGCCGAGGTCGATTTCGAGCAGATCATCGCCGGCAAGCATCAGGCGGAAATTCAGGGGTCAACCAACCGTGAATGAGGCGAGCGAGCGGTTCAAAGTGGGTGACCAGGTCACCTGGAACTCGGAAGCCGGGCACGTCAGCGGCACCATCATCAGGATCCACACCAAGGATGTGGACTACAAAGGCCACGTTCATCACGCGAGCCCACAGGCCCCGCAATACGAGATCAAGAGTAATAAGACGGACCACATTGCGATGCATAAACCCGGCGCCTTGACGCGGCTGCCCAGCTAACGGTCGTGCTAACTGTGCTTCCGCGCCCGTTCTACACGGTCGGCCACTCCACCCGGTCGGTGGCTGAGCTGGCGGGCTTGCTCCAGCAGGTGTCGGCCGGGCTGATCGTGGACGTGCGGTCGATACCCCGGTCCCATACCAACCCACAATTCAATGCCGAGGTGCTACCCACGAGCCTTGCGGCATGGCAGATCGGCTATCGGCACATCGCGGCGCTCGGCGGCTTGCGCGGACGCAGCCCAGACCGAGGCCCGTCACCGAATACCTGGTGGGAGAATGTGAGCTTCCGGAACTACGCCGACTACGCCGGAACCGAGGCGTTCCGCGCCGGGGTGACCGAATTGCGCCAACTCGGCCACGAACGGACCTGCGCCATCATGTGCGCCGAGGCCGTGTGGTGGCGGTGCCACCGTCGGATTATCGCCGACTACCTGCTCTCGGCCGGAGAGCAGGTCTTTCATATCATGGGAGCCGGCAAGGTGGTCGCCGCGGCCTTGACCCCGGCTGCGGTCCGGCGGCCGGATGGAACGCTGGTCTATCCAGCCGCACAGCTCGGCAGATGCGAAGCATCATCTCGCATCGGTTAGTTGGCGAGGGAGGCCATCCGCTCCAGGGTCGCGAGCCTTATGTCAATCGCCATCACGCGGCTTCTGCATCATCCGGTAAAAATCGACCTGGAAGCGCACGGGCCCGAGCGGGGTCACTTCATGTGGCACGCCTGGTTCAACCAGGCCCGGTGCGCCGGCCGGGTCGAGAACGCGTTCCGACGCCGGCTCGAGCACCCGGTAGAGCAGCCGCCCTTCCAACACGCGGATCAAACCCCAGGTGCCCGGCGCAGTGCGATGCGAGCGCAGCAGCCCGGATGGGACCGTCACTTCCGTAAACACGGGCGTGCTGCGATACGTCTCACATCCCGCAGGTAGGCCGTCGCCAGCCTTCATGGGGCAGCCGGGACTTTCGGCTTCTCTGGATCGTTCTCGAACGTGGCGATCGCAATTGCGGAGTGCGCATAGGCTCCGCCCGCCCGCATTTCGACCGCGACCCAGATCGCCTCCATCAACTCCTCATGCGTCGCTCCCGACCGCACGGCAGCTTTGGTGTGCCCTTCGATGCAGTAGGGGCATTGGGTCACATGCGCCGCGGCCACCGCGATGATTTGCTTCATCTTCGCCGAGAGTGCGCCCTCGGCGAACACCGTGCGGCCGAAGGCATCGAAAGCGGCCTGGGTTTCAGGCGCGAGGTCGCGTCGTGTTTGCGCTATCGCATGCGTGGACCGCGGGTAAAGCGGGTTTTCAGCCATGGGCTTTGTCCTTCGGGCTACCAGCTTCGGCTTCCAGGCGTCATCGAACGATCGCGTGCGACAACATTCACTCGGCTGCCTTGTCACGGAACCGGACAGCACGCTCAACCAGGTCCACCATGTGGGCGGCCGCATGGGTCGTAAGGGGATGGGGCGTAAAGCCCGGCCGTGGCGCGATGATGGACGCCATGTCGCGCGCCTGTGCGAGCTGCACGTTCGACGCTGTCGCCAGCAATGAGATCACCAGATTCTCCAACGCGATGACGCGGACGTGGAGCGCCGTCCACTCGGCCTCGGCCATCTTGGGGAACTCAACGCGGTCTTCGACCGATGCCGGGTCCGTCTGCGGACCGGAGGGCCCGGCGCCGCCCTCGTCATCCCACCGGGACAGCGGGGGTTCCGGCAGGAGCTCGTCTTTGGGAGGATCGGAACCTTGGTGGGACATGCTGGGTTTCCTCTGGCTTATTGGTAGCCGACATCCATAACGTAGTCACGAAGCAGGCCCTCTTCGTCCTTTATTTCGCCCAACAGGCTTTGCAGGGCGTCCCGTGCATAGATGACTCCAATGGGCCTATTGGATTGATCGACGACCGGGATGCGTTGGAGGCCCTTTTGCTTCATAATCGACCATATATCCTGCAATGGTTGGTCAGGCCGGCAGGAAATGACCTCGCGCGTCATGATCGTGTCCGCTCGGGCCGTACATCCTTGTCCACTGCATTGCCGGATCTGCCGGACGATATCTGTTTTCGTGAGGACACCGACCATGACGCCCTCAGTGTCGCACACCACAACCAGATCGGTGTGCGGCTTGGACATAAGGTCGGCCGCGTTCCTAACAGAGGCGCCTGCGCCGATGATCTCGAGGCGTTCGCGTGCTCGCGGCAGCATCTGTTGAACATACATCCTGTCGTCCTCGTGGAATTCAGAATCAGATCGTGTCCCCCTGCGTGGTGTAGGAGCGGCATCCCCGAGCAGGGTTGTTTGCTCGTTCAGGCTGCCAAGTGCGGCGGGCTGACGGAGCCAGTATC
>JAYVOF010000178.1:0-10221 GCA_043758105.1 Rhodospirillales bacterium
CGTCAAGCTCCCCGCCGTGGCAGCCTGACAAAGCCCGCCAACCAAGCCGGAGCGTGCGACGATGTAGCCAATCTTACACCACGCCGGGGGACACGATCCTCGGATTATCTGCGGCAGAAAGCAAACCCAAGATCATCTGCTTAGGCGCCTGTCCAATATGGCTTCCGGAGTAAAGGGTTCTCCGGTGATGAATGGGGTGGTGCTGGATGACCCCGACGTCATCCTGGCATCCGAAGCAAATCACCAACACACCAGGAAGATGCACGTATACACGGCATTCGACGACCTGACCTGATTTGGGACATCTGTTTCTCAAATGGCCTTGTTTGGCGGCAGGCTGATTTTCTAGTTCCAATGTACAGGCGGCATTGGCTACGTCCACCTTGGAGCACTGTAGATAAAATTGTTAAACGTTCGAGATGAAGCGCGTGGATGCTGGCAGACCATCTTTCCAGGACGTCTGCTTCTGGGCATACCTTGTCGGGGCATGACGGTCCGCAATGAGGTCGGTAGCGGAAATTCAAACTGACCCACTACCTATTACTTCTATTGATCGTAGGTTCGGCCGATAAGCGGTATATCGCGTCCTATAAAAACCTTTCCCATTTCGACAAAGACGATTTCAATCTTCTAGGCCAAACCATTTCACTCTTTTCCGACATCGTTCTCCTACCGCACATCATGGCGGAGGTATCGAGCCTTGCACGACAAATCAAAAACCCGGCCCGGACACACATTAATCAAAATTCACCGAGCTCGTTGAAATCACACTCGGAATCCCCAAAGCGTCTTTGGAGGGGGTTCGCCGGGCCGAATGCGTTCTATTCGGCCTCACCGATAGTATCATTCTCCATGTCTTGACGATGAACCAGAGCGGAGCCCGGTTCGCCCTCTTGACCGCCGATAATCCTTTGGCCATCCAAGCCGAGATACTGGGTCTAGAAGTCTGGAATTTCCACTATCTTCGCTGACCCAGATGATACGCCGAAAACGCGCGATCCTAATCTTGCCCTTACAGCAGAAGGCGCCCCTGTAGGATTGGGACGCCTGCTGCCACGGTTGCTCTACCCCGCCACCGCCGGAGAACCCGGCACTTGTTCCAACGCGCTGTTGTGCTTGAGGGAGAGCACGATCACCATCGCCATCACGTTGAACCCCGCCAAACACAGTAGCCCGGCGTTGAAGCTGCCGGTTTGGTCTTTCAAATACCCCATCAGATACGGACCGAAGAAGCCTGAGAGATTGCCGATCGAATTCACGATGGCAATCCCGCCCGCGGCGGAAGCGCCGGAAAGGAAGGCGGTCGGCAGCGTCCAGAACACCGGGAGTGCCCCGAACACACCCATCGCCGCGACCGACAACGCCACCATTTTCAGGACGGGATCCGGCAGGAACGTGCTGGCGGCGATGCCTGCAGCCGCGACCGCAAGCGCGAACGCCGCGTGAAACCGCCGCTCCCCGGTCCGGTCCGAATGCCGGCCCCAATACACGATCGAAATCGTGCCGACGATATAGGGAATCGCCGTGACGAACCCGGTCTCAAGATTGGTTAGGCCGAATGCCTTGACGATCTGCGGCAGGAAGAAGCCGATCCCGTAATTCCCGGCCACCGCCCCGAAATACACCAGCGCGAGCAGCAGCACATGCGGGTTCAGCAGGGCCTGCACGACACTGAAATGCCGGGCCGATTCCCGCTGCTGCCGCTCCTGCGTCAGCCGGGTCGCGAGCCATTGCCGCTGATCGGGCGGGAGCCACGTGGCGTCCGCCGGCCGGTCGGTGAGATAGAACAGCACCACCACCGCCAGGATCAGCGCCGGGATCGCCTCGATGATGAACAGCCACTGCCAGCCATGCAGGCCATAAACGCCATCGAACCCCAGCAAATAGCCGCTGACGGGCGCGCCCAGCACGGACGACAGCGGGATGGCCGCCATGAACATGCCGATGATGCGCGCGCGGTAGATCGCGGGGAACCAGAGGGTCAAATAGAAGATGATGCCCGGGAAAAATCCGGCTTCGGCAACGCCTAGCAACACGCGGACGAAATAGAAGCTATATTCCCCAGTCACGAACGCGGTCGAACCCGAGAGGATGCCCCACGTAATCATGATGCGCGCGATCCATTTCCGCGCCCCGAACCGTTCCAGGAAAAGGTTGCTCGGCACCTCGAAGATGAAATAGCTCAGGAAGAAGATACCGGCACCGAACGAGAACATGGTCTGGGACAAGCCCAAATCCTTGTTCATCGTGAGTGCGGCGAAGCCCACGTTCACCCGGTCCAGATAGGCCACGAAATAACAAATGATCAAAAACGGCACCAGCCGTTTGGTCACCGTTCGAATCGTCATGGTTTCGAGTGCGCTATCCATCGCCATTCCTCCAGTGCCGCCCGCTTGACGCGGTTTCAGGCTCATTCGTCCGGCTTTACCGAAGATTTTGCAAGCCGCCTTTACGGAAAATGCGGATTTCCAAGATATTTGGTCACCGCGCCGCGAGCAGCTCCCGATAGACCTCGATCGTCGCGTCCTGCATCGCCGTCATACTGTAATTCTGCACGACCGACGCGCGGCTGTTCTGGCCGATCCAGTCCCGGTGTTCCGACGGCAGACCCAGCGCGTCGTCCAGCGCGGCCGCCAGTGCGGCCGGGTCGCCGGGCGGCACGCGCCAGCCGGTGACACCCTCCTCCACCGTCTCAGCCGCACCGCCATGATCGGTCGCGACCACCATGCGGCCCATCGCCTGCGCCTCCACCACCGCGCGTCCGAACGCCTCCGGTGCCGTCGATGCGCTCACCACAACATCCGCCAGCATGAGGGCGGCAGGCATGTCGTCGCATCCGCCCACCATGCGCAACCGGTCCGCGACGCCCAGCCGCTTGGCCTGCACCGCGAGGGTTTCGGCAAACCGGCCGCGCCCCTGCGGATCGCCCACCAGCACGCAACACACATCCCGGCGAGACATCAGGGCCAGCGCCTCGATCAGCACCGCCGCCCCCTTCCACCGCGTGAGCCGGGCCGGGAGCATCACCGTCGGCATCCCGTCCGGCAGGCGCCACGCCGCCGCGAGCTTCGCCAGCCGCCCGCCGCCCACCCGCTCCGGATCGAACACATCCACGTCGGCGCCGCGCGGGATCAGGCGGATTAGCGCCGGGTCGGTGCCGTGCTGCTCCATAATGCGCTCGGCGATGAACCGGCTGATGGCGATCACCCGGTCGCCGCGCGCCATCACCGAATTATACCGCCGCTTGCCCGGCATCCCTTCCGAATAATTGCCGTGATACGTGGTGACGAACGGCACCCCCGTCCGCCGCGCCGCCCACAATGCGGACCAGGCCGGCGCGCGGGAGCGGGCGTGTAGGATGGAAACCCGCTCCGTCCGTACAATCGACGCAATCTTGCCCGCATTTATCCAGATATTGACCGGATCCTTGGTCGCCAGTTTGCGGACGAAATGCTGACCCCCGGCGCGCAGCACCGTCGGCACCTGCCGCCCGCCGGCACTGGTGACCAGCGCCCGCCCGCCCGCTGCCACGATGGCCTGCGTGATTTCGATCGTGCCACGCTCCACCCCACCGGTGTCGAGGCTGGGCAGCACTTGCAGCACGGTGGTGCCCGGCGGGAGTGACGTCATTCACCCGGTGTAACACACGCGAAACGGACGCGAAGCCTCAGTGTGATAAAAAGGACGCACGTCCCTCCTGCGCCAGCATCGCCCGGGTCACGCCGCCCAGCGCCCATTCCCGCAGCCGGCTATGACCATAGGCCCCGGCCACGATCACCCCGGCCCCGTGCTCGTCGGCGATGGCGCTCAGCCCCTGCGCATCCGCCCCCGTCGTGGCGCTGACGACGCATTCGGCCTCGATCCCGTGCGTCGCGAGCCAGGCGGCAACATCTTTCAAGCGCGCTTGGGCCTCCGCCAACTCCGAAGGCTCAGCCAGTTCCACGACGCTCACGTGGCTGGCCCGGCGCAGCAGCGGCAGCGCGTCATCGGCCGCGCGCCGGGTCTCCCGCGTGTCCTTCCAGGCCAGCAGCACACGGTCGAGCCGCACCGGCGCGGGCGTCACGATCAGCACCGGGCGGCCGGCGGTCATGATCAGATCACCGGTGTGGGTCTGCCGGTTCGCATTGAAGGCGCCGGCTGGGTTGGCCGGCGTCAGAATCAGGTCGGCCCGGCGCGCCTCGGACGCGACAAAGGCGGATAGGGAGAGGACCGAATAGGCCGCACGCCACTCCACGTGGCGGAGATGCGGCTGCAGCGCGGCGCGGAACTCCGCCTCGGTCGCGGCGACGTCGCGGGCGATGTCCTTGCCGTCCTGCTCCAGCACGTCGCCATAGGCATAGCCGTCGCCATACAGCATTTGCAGCGGCTGGCAGGCGGCGATGCCGATGATTCCGGACTGAAACCGCTCCGCCACCTCACGCGCGGTGTGCAGCAGGTGCGTATTGGGACGACCGGCTTCGAGGTTGACGAGCAGGGTGCTGTAGGTCATTGGCGGAACCCTAAAAAATCAGCATCACGGCCCGCCCGTGATGGCGGTAGGGTCGGAAACTACTCAGGAGCGGCGGCATGGACAGGATCGGCGTGATCGGCACCGGGCTCATGGGCGGTGCCGTGGCGGCGCGGCTGGTGGATCGCGGCTACGTGGTGTTCACCCGCGACATCCGGCCCGTGGCCGACGCGGCGGCCCGGGCGTCCGGGGCCACGATCTGCGCAACGCCGGCCGAGGTGGCCCGCGCGGCTCCCCTGGTCATCATCCTCGTGATCGATGGCGCACAGGTGGAGGCGGTGCTGTTCGGGCCGGACGGTGTGGTGGGCGCCATGGCGGCGGGCGGGATCGTGGTGCTGTCCAGCACGCTTGCGCCCGATTTCGTGGCGCGAATGGCGCGCGGGATGGAGGCGGCGGGCCTGCAGCTGATCGACGCGCCGGTCTCCGGCGGCCCGGTGCGGGCGCGGGATGGCAGCATGACGGTGATGGTGGGCGCCCCGCCCGCGCTCATGGACCAGTTGCGTCCCCTCTTTGCCGACATCGCCGGGCCCCTGTTCCACGTCGGACCCGCGGCGGGTGACGGGTCGAAGGCCAAGATCGTCAACAACATGATCGGCGGCACCGTGCTGGTGGCGTCCTGCGAGGGCATGGCGCTCGGTATGAAGCTCGGGCTCGATCCGGCCATGCTGTTCGATGTCGTGATGGCGAGTGCGGGCGGCAGTTTCATGTTCGGCAGCCGGATGCCCCGGGTGCTGGCGGATGATTTCACGCCCCATGCGGCGATGCGCATCCTGAACAAAGATTTGGGCCTGGCGCTCGCGGCCGCGGGTGCCGCCGGCAGCCGGGTGCCACTGGCGACGCTGGCATCCGACGTGTTTCAGACAACCATCGCGGCCGGGCACGGGGATAAGGACGATGCGGCCGTGATCAACTATTACCGCGACGTCTAGCGTGATGCCGGGCGCCGACACGAGCCTCGCCTGGGTGCACCTGCCAGGCCGCTCTCCGGCCGTGGTGTTTTTACCGGGGTTGCGCAGTGACATGCGGGGAACGAAGGCGCTGGAGACCGCCGCGTTTTGCCGGGCGACGGGCCAGGCCTGCCTCCGGCTGGATTATTCCGGCCATGGCGCCAGTGGCGGCGCGTTCACGGACGGGACCATCGGTGTGTGGACCGCGGATGCGGTGTCGGTGGTGGACCGCATCTCCGGCCCGCTCATTCTCGTGGGGTCCAGCATGGGCGGCTGGATCGCCCTGCTGCTGGCGCTGGCGCGTCCGGGCCGGGTCGTGGGCCTGATCGGGATCGCCGCCGCGCCCGATTTTACCGAGGATATGATGTGGGCAGCAATGCTGCCGGCGGAGCGCGCGCGGCTGCTGGCCGACGGCGTGATCCACGCGCCGAGCGAGTACGGCGAGGACCTGCCGATCACCCGCGCGCTGATCGAGGACGGGCGCACCCGGCTGGTGCTGCGCGCGCCGATCCCGCTCCGCTGCCCGGTTCGGCTGTTGCAGGGTCAACGCGATCCGGATGTGCCGTGGGAGACGGCGCTCCGCCTGGCCACCCGGCTCGACAGTACCGATGTGCGGGTGACGCTGATCAAGGACGGCGACCACCGGCTGTCCCGGCCGCAGGATTTGGCGTTATTGCGGGCGAGCTTGGCCGAGCTCCTCGGCGCGGCTGGCGGCGAGAGTGGCGGCGAGGCCCTCCCGATAGGTGGGGTAGCGCCAGCGTAGCCCGAGCGTGGCCTGGGTTTGGACGCTGCGGACCCGGCGGTTTTCCGCCCAAAAGCTCAGCCCCATCTCACTCATCGTACGCCGGGCTTCATCGAACGGGATGAGCGGCGGGGTGGGCAGACCGAGCAGCCGGGCGGCCTCCGCCGTCACGTCCGCACTGGTCGCCGGCTCATCGTCATTGAGGTTCAGCACGCGGGTGCCGTCCGGGCGGGCGGCGGCAGCGAGCACGGCGGCGGCGATGTCGTCCCGGTGGATGCGCCCGAACAGATGCCCAGGCTTACTAACCCGGCGCGCCCGTCCGCCGCGGATTTCATCGAATGGCGAGCGTCCAGGCCCATAAATCCCGGCCACCCGGAACAGATCGAGCGGTTTTCCGGCGGCGGCGCGGCGCCACGCATTTTCCGCGTCCAGCCGGCGCTGTCCGCGGGGGCTGGACGGTGCCGGCGGCGTCGCCTCATCCACCCATCCGCCATCCCGGTTGCCATACACGCCGGTGGTGGACAAATAGCCGAGCCAGGCGAGCGGAGCCGCGGCGATTTCGTCGGCGAACAGCGCCAGCGCCGGATCTTGTCCCCGATCCGGTATCGGCCCCTCGGCCGTGCCGGGTGCCGCGGTCTGCAGGACGTGGGTCGCGTCCACCAGTGCGCGTCCGGCATCGGCGAAGCGGATCAGCGTGACGCCCGGGGGCGGCGTGAGGCGGGACGGATCGCGGCTGGTCGCGGTCACGCGCCAGCCCCGTGCGGCGGCCCCCGCGGCAATGGCGGTCCCGGTATAGCCCAGTCCGAAGATCAAAAAATGCATGTTCCCCCTGTATCATACTTGCTATCCTATTTGCCCCCGGTCGTCAGGGGCGCTATGGGACACAAGTATGAACAGGGGTGCTGTCTTCGGTGGCGTCGTTGCCATCGCACTGGCCGCGGCGACCGCCCTGCTATGGACAACCGGGTGGTCCGGGTCCGGCAACCCGGACGAGGCGGAAGAAAGCCTGCCGATTCCCCCCATTCCGCCCCGCATCGCCGAGGGCGAGGAGTATGAACGCTGCCTGTCGATGCTGAACGATGATCCCGAGGGTGCCAGCGCCTTTGCCGAAGCGTGGGAGGCGACGGGTGGCGGCGACGGCGCCACGCATTGCCACGCTTTGGCGGAAATCGCGCTCGGTGAGGCGGAAACCGGGGCGGGGATGATGGACAAACTGGCGGGCCACAGCCAAGAAACGCCGGCTGCGCGGGCCACGATCTATGGGCAGGCCGGGCAGGCCTGGCTGATTGCCGGCATGCCGGACAAGGCCTATTTGTCGGCGACGATGGCGCTGTCCCTGACCCCGGATGATGAGGATGTGCTGATCGACCGGTCGATCGCCAGCGCCACGCTGGAACACTATAAGGAGGCGGCCGAGGATTTGAGCCATGCGCTCGAGGTCGATGACCGTCGCCCGGACGCCCTGGCTTTACGGGCGGCGGCGTTCCGTCAGCTGGGCATCCTCGATCGCGCGCATGAGGATATCGACCGTGCGCTGACGCAGGATCCGGACCATCCGGAAGCCTTGCTGGAGCGGGGCATCCTCCGTCAGCGCAAGGGTGACCGGGTGGGCGCCCGGAAGGATTGGGAGCGCGCGATCGCCCTCGATCCGGACACCGCCACCGCCGACCTTGCCCAACAGAACCTGGCGTTGCTCGATGCCGGGCCCGAACGCCGTTAATTTTATGGAGCCTCTCTATGCCGTTTAAAGGCGATAAGTTCGCCGACCGTGCCGCCGCCGCCGCCGCCGCCAAGCGCGCCCTGGTGGAGTCGTTCAAGGCCAAGCCGCCGGCCGACGACCCCACCGTCCTCGCGCGTCAGGCCGAACGAAAGGCCATCGCCGAGGCGCGCGACGTGCGCACGATCGAGCGGAAGAAGCTGAAGGAGCTGGACGACCTCCGCCGGGTCGCGGAAGACGTGGCGCGGATCGAAGCCGAGCGGATCAAGGCCGAGGAGGACGCCGTCCGCGTCCTAGAAGCCGCCGCCCGCGACGAAGCGATCAAGGCCCAGCGCAAGGCCGAACGCGACGCGAAATACGCAGCCCGAAAGGCCCGGCGCTAAACTCCCTTCCCCTCTCCCTCCGGGAGAGGGCCGGGTGAGGGAAGCCACCGGCACTAGCTCTCACCCGGCACGACTGGCACCGGCCACTGCTCGTTGGTCCTGGTCGCTGCCCTCACCCCGACCCTCCGGGAGAGAGGGCGGTCAGTGACATCGATCCGCACATGCCGGCTCGCCCGCCGCTCCACCATGTCCCACACCCGGCGGATCGCCTCGGTCGCCGCCAGATAGATGAGCGCTGCGTAGAGATAGACCGAAAAATCGAAGGTGCGGGCAAAGATCAGCCGGGTTTGGCCCATGAGATCGAGTAGCGTCACGATCGCGGCCAGGGCGCTCGATTTGATCACCGTGATCAGCTCGTTGCCTAAGGGGCGGAGTGCGGCGAGGAACGCCTGCGGCCAGATGACGTGCCGGGTCACGCGGTAGGGCGATAGGCCCAGCGCCTGCGCCGCCTCGATCGTGCCGCGCGGCACGGCATTCAGCGCGCCGCGGAAGATTTCGGATTGGTAGGCGGCGGTGTTGAGCGTGAACGCGAAGATGCAACAATAGAATGCATCGCGAAAGAACCACCACAGCCCGACACTGGTGAGCCAAGGACGGATTTCACCGGCGCCGTAATAAACCAGATACAGCTGGCACAGCAGCGGCGTGCCGCGGAACACGGTCACGTAGGTCAGCGCCGCGCCGCTCAGCACCGGGTTGGGTGACATCCGCGCCCGGCACAGCGGATAGGCCAGCAGGAAGCCGAGCGTGCAGGCGATGCCCACGACCTCCGCCGTGATCTGCACGCCCGCCAGCAAACGCCAGCCGTATTCGGCCAGCAGCGCCCGGTTGAACACGAAGTCGAACAGCCCCTGCATCACGTATAGCCGCGATTGGCCCGGCGTTCGAGCGCGGCCTGGCCGAATTGGGAGAGGATGCTGAACAGCAAATAGATCAGTCCTGCGGCGGTATAGAACAGCAGCGGGCGGGTGGTATTCTTGCTGGCCTCCGTCGCCGCCCGCAGCAGATCCATGACGGCCAGGGTCGAGATCAGCGACGTATCTTTCAGCAAAATGCTCCAGATATTGCCCAGACCCGGCAGCGCCACCCGGGTCAGTTGCGGCAACGTCACCCGCCGGAACACCTGATACGGGGTGAGCCCG
This sequence comes from Rhodospirillales bacterium, assembly GCA_043758105.1. Classification (GTDB taxonomy): domain Bacteria; phylum Pseudomonadota; class Alphaproteobacteria; order Acetobacterales; family Acetobacteraceae; genus JANPPS01. Next base: position 9,439 of record JAYVOF010000178.1, read on the forward strand.
AGCGAGCGCGCCGCCTCGACCTGGCCCGGTGCGACCGTCTGCAGGGCGGCGAGCCAGACCTCCCCGGAATAGGCCGCCATGACGACCGAGAGGGCGATCACGCCGGCGACGAACGCATTCAACTGGATCCCGGTGCCGAGCCGGTCCAGCAAGGCTTGCAGGCCGAAATACACGATGAACAGGGCCAGTAAATCCGGAATACCGCGGAAGAACGTGGTGTAGGCCTCCCCGGCCATGCGCCCCGCCCGGAAGCGCGACCGGCGCAGCAATGCCAGCAGGAGGCCACCGGTGAAGCCGAACGGGACCGTGGTCAGCGCCAGCAACGCAGTCACCACGGCCCCCTTCAGCAGCAACGGCCCCCAACCGTCCGGCCCGAAGATGAGGCCGAAAGCTATCAAAAGTAAAACCCGTCATTGCGAGCCGCTTTGCGAAGCACTCTAGGGGCAACACACACGCCTTTTCCCCCCGGATCGCCACGTCCCAAGCGGACTCCCCAATGGCGCAATTGCGTTTACTTGCCGCGGATATCGACGTCGAAGTATTTAGCCGCGATCGTCTTATACGTGCCGTCGGCGTCGAGGTCGTCGATCGCCTTATTGAACTGGTCCCGCAATGCCGTGTCCTCTGGCCGGAACGCGGCACCGACGCCGGGCCCGTGGATGCCGGGGATGCGCTCGATGGTTGCGACGATCTTGCAGCAGCCCTTGCCGTTCTTATCGAGGAAGGTCTTCTCCACCAAACCATCGCCCACGACATAGTCCAGCCGGCCATTGGCCAAATCGA
>JAYVOF010000179.1:0-53555 GCA_043758105.1 Rhodospirillales bacterium
CTCTCACGGCGGTAACAGGGGTTCGAATCCCCTACGGGACGCCACTTTGCTTTCATCGTGAGTCGCAGCCGTGCCATCATCCGCTCGTGCAGGGCTTGGCTGTCTTCCGGAGTGGCTATGGTGGTGTAGCGGCCCGCCTCCAAGTCGGCGCAGCCTGCCTCGACTGCCGTGTGGATGTCATCCTCTTCTGCGCGGGCCTCGTCCACCAAACGCATGACGGCTTCCTCGAGGAAGGCGATTGCGCTTGATGCCCGGCCCTGCGCGATCTGTTGCTCGATCACGCGCTGAAGTTCGTCAGGTAATTGGACTGCGCCCATGGGACCTCCTGAGGTGCTTATACCCGCAATGCGACACAAAATCCGCTCACAAAAATTGTGATCGGGTGCTGCCGTAGGGGTGTCCGTAATCCTACCAGAGGCTTGCGTCTCGCAGCTCATGTGATGCCCAAACCGGCATCGGAAATGGCGTGCAACTCGGTGTTGACGGGCTTGGGCACAAAGAACAAAGTGCGAACGCGCCGGACCAAACGTGTTGGACCAAACGTGCTGGGCCGGGCACCTCGCATGGGATGGATATGGGACAGCTTGCTACCGCACACCAGGACACGCTGATCCGCCTCCGCACCGCCATCGCGCGGATCGAGCGGGCGGGGGAGGTGCGGGTGCCGGAGGCGGTGGCGTTTGGGGTAGGGGCGATCGATGGGGTGTTGCCGCAGGGGGGGCTGCTGCCCGGCGCGCTGCATGAGGTGATGGGGCAGGAGACGGCAGGCGCGCTGTTCGCGGCCGGGATTCTCGCGCGGCGGGCGGGGCCGGTGCTGTGGGTGGTGGAGCGGGGGGATGTGTTTGGGCCGGGGCTCGCGGGGGCCGGGCTGCACCCGGACCGGGTGATTTATGCCGAGGCCGGGAAACAGGTGCTGCTGGTGATGGAGGAGGGGCTGCGGCACCGGGGGCTGGCCGGTGTGGTGGGGGAGATCGGCGGGCGGCTCACGCTCACCGCGTCCCGCCGGCTGCAATTGGCGGCGGAGAGCACGGGGGCGCTGGCGATTGCGTTGCGAAGGCCGCGGAAGCCCGTACCGCCCGAGCCGAATGCGGCGGTGACGCAGTGGCGGGTGAGCGTGCTGCCCTCCGGCCCGCCCGTGCCGGATGCGCCCGAGGTGCCGGGCGTGGGGCGGGGGCGATGGCGGCTCGAATTGGTGCGGAGCCGGGGCGGGCGGATGGGCGAGTGGGTGGTGGAGGCGTGCGATGCGGCGGGTCATATCAGTCTGGTTTCCCCATTGGCCGACCGACCGGCTGCGACGCTCCCTGGTCTCGCCACCGGCGGGTCCCTGCGTCACCGCGCTGCATGACGGACGCCGCCGGGTCGTGGCCGGGGTGGATCCGCAGGCGCAGGCGCTCGGCCTTTTACCCGGCATGGCGCTGGCGCATGCGCAGGCTCTGGTGCCGGGGCTGGTGATTGCCGAGGCCGATCCGGTGGCGGAGGCGGAAACGCTGGTGCGGATGGCGGAGTGGTGCCGGGGGGTGACGCCCCTGGTGGCGACGGATGGGGCGGATGGGCTGTGGCTCGATGTGACCGGGTGCGCGCATTTGTTTGGCGGTGAGGCGGGGTTGATGGAGCATTTGGTGGGGCGGTTGGTGGGGGATGGGCTGCATTTGCGGGCCTGTCTGGCCGATACGCCGGGGGCGGCTCATGCGGTGGCGCGGTTTGGTGAGAGTGCGCCGGTTGTTTCCCTCACCCCGGCCCTCTCCCGGAGGGAGAGGGGGATCATTGAGGCCGGTGCTCATATTGCCGCGCTGGCGCCTTTGCCGGTGCGGGCGTTGCGGTTGCCCGGCGATACGGTGGCAACGTTGCGGCGGTTGGGATTCGAACGGATCGGGGATTTGGCCCGGGTGCCGCGGGCGAGCCTGGCGCGGCGGTTGGGCACGCAGCTTGGTTTAAGGCTGGATCAGGCGGAGGGGCGGGTGCCGGAGCCGATCGTGCCGCTGCCGGCGACGGAAATGATGCAGCACCGGGTCACGTTCGTGGAGCCGCTGCTGACGCCCGAAGGGCTGGCGCTGGCGATCGAGCATCTGGTGACCCCGCTTTGCGCCCGCATGGAGCAGACCGGCCTGGGCGCCCGGCGGCTGGACTTGCTGTTCGAGCGGGTGGACGGCGCCGTTCAGGCCATCCGCATCGGCACCGCCCGCCCGTCCCGCGCCACGAAACACCTGACCCGGCTGTTGACCGAACGGCTGGAGGAGGTGGACCCCGGCCTGGGCGTGGAGGCGATGCGGCTGGTGGCGCCGTTGGTGGAGCCGCTGCGCTGGACCCAGGTGGATGAGAGCACCGCCGATATGTCCGAATTGGTGGACCGCCTCAGCAACCGCCTGGGGGCCGAGCACGTGTATCGGCTGGAGCCGGTCGAAAGTGACGTGCCGGAGCGCGCAGTCCGCCGGGTCCCGGCCTTGAGCCCCCGCACCGGCCGGACCTGGCCACGCCCCGGCCCCACACGCCTGCTCACCCCACCCCGCCCGGTGGAGGCGCTGGCGCTGTTGCCCGACCAGCCTCCCGTGGCCTTCACCCTGGCCGGACGCCGCCACCGCATCCGCCGCGCGGACGGGCCGGAGCGGGTGCATGGCGAATGGTGGCGCCGTGACGCGGAGACCGACGCCGTCCGCGACTATTTCCACGTCGAAGACGACGAAGGGCGCCGCTTTTGGTTGTTCCGCCAAGGCGATGGCGTGAACCCTGAGACCGGTAATTTGAGCTGGTATCTGCATGGATTGTTTTAGCGCATGACCGATCTCCGCCCCGCCACGGCCGAAGAAATTGCCGAGAGCATCGCCTTCAGCCTCCGCTTCGACGGTCGCCGCCGGGTGCATCACGCGGATGGGGTGATGGCGCAAATCACCGCCGAACGCCTGGTCCGCCACCTGCAGGCCAGCGGCTACGTATTGATGAAGCGTCCCAACGCTGGCGCGCCGAACACGCGCGAGCATATCGCATGACCCGCTTTCGTCCCATCTCCCGCAAGCGGGAGAGGGGGTAGAATGACCGGTTACGCCGAGCTGCACATCACCACGAATTATTCCTTCCTGCGAGGCGCTAGCCATCCGGAGGAGCTGTTTGCGCAGGCCGCCGCGTATGGGCTGCCGGCGTTGGGGGTGGTGGATCATCACTCGGTGGCGGGCATCGTGCGGGCGTGGGATGCGGCGAAGACGACGGGAGTGCGGTTGGTGGCGGGGTGCCGGCTCGCGTTGAGGGATGGGACGGTTTTGCTGGCGTATCCGACGGACCGGGCGGCGTGGTCTCGGTTGTGCCGGTTGTTGACGTTGGGGAAGGCGCGGACGGGGAAGGGGGGGTGTGACCTTTCCTGGGAGGATTTGGCGGCTTCCGGTGATGGCTTGTTGTATGTGCTGGTTCCCGATCTCTCACCCCAACCCTCTCCCGGAGGGAGAGGGGGCGTTCTTACCCAGTTGGGCCAGCTTGCGGAGCTGGCGCCGGGGCTTGGGTATGTGGCTGGGACGGTGCATCGGCGGCCGGGGGATGCGGTGCGGTTGCGGATGGTGGCCGAGGCGGGGCGGGCGGCTGGGGTGCCGATGGTGGCGACGGGGGACGTGCTGTTTCATCTGCCGGAGCGGCGGATCTTGCAGGACGTCGTCACCTGCATCCGCGAGGGCTGCATCATCGATGCGGCCGGGTTCCGGCGGGAGCGGCATGCGGACCGGCATTTGAAGACGCCCGAGGAGATGGCGCGGCTGTTCGCCCGGCATCCGGACGCCGTGGCGCGCACGCTCGAGATCGCGGAACGTTGCCGGTTCGATCTGGCCGATCTGCAATACCAATATCCAGACGAGCGCGAGGACCATGACCAGATAGGGGGGCTCACGGCGCAGCAAACGCTGGAGCGGTTGACGTGGGAGGGCGCGCGGCAGCGCTATCCGGATGGCGTGCCGGACACGGTCACGGCGCAGCTGCACCATGAGCTGGGGCTGATCGCGCAGCTGGAGTACGCCCCATATTTCCTGACGGTGAACAGCATCGTCCGCTATGCCCGAAGCAAGGATATTCTGTGCCAGGGCCGCGGCAGCGCCGCCAACTCGGCGGTGTGCTTCGTGCTGGGTATCACCAGCATCGATCCCACCCGCTCCGGCCTGTTGTTCGAGCGCTTCGTCTCGGCCGAGCGGCGCGAGCCCCCGGATATCGACGTGGATTTTGAGCACGAGCGGCGGGAGGAGGTGATCCAGTGGGTGTTTGACACCTATGGCCGCGACCGCGCCGCGCTGTGTGCGACCGTGATCCGCTACCGGGCTAAGGGGGCGGTGCGCGAGGTGGGCAAGGTGCTGGGCCTGACCGAGGATGTGACCGGGGCGCTGGCGGGCCAGGTCTGGGGCTGGAGCGAGGATGGGGTGCAGGAGGGGCACGCGCAAGCGCTCAATCTCAACACCGGGGACCGCCGGCTCCGCATGACGCTGGATTTGGCGCAACAAGTGATCGGCTTCCCCCGCCACCTCGGCCAGCACCCGGGCGGCTTCGTCCTGACGCGCGAGCGCCTCGATGACCTCGTGCCGATCGAGCCCGCGTCCATGAAGGACCGGCAGATCATCGAGTGGGATAAAGACGATATCGACGCGTTGCACTTCATGAAGGTGGATGTGCTGGGCCTCGGCATGCTCGGCTGCATGCGCCGCGCGTTCGGCCTGCTGGAGGAGCAGGGGATCAGGCTGGACATGGCCACGATCCCGCCCGAGGACCCGGCCACCTACGCCATGATCCGCCGGGCGGATACGCTGGGCACGTTCCAGATCGAGAGCCGGGCGCAGATGGCGATGCTGCCGCGGATGAAGCCCACGACATTTTATGACCTCGTGATCCAGGTCGCCATCGTCCGTCCCGGTCCGATTCAAGGGGACATGGTACACCCCTATCTCCGCCGCCGGGAGGGCATTGAAAAGGTGAGTTATCCCACGCCGGAGCTGGAGGACGTGCTGGGCAAGACGCTCGGCGTGCCGCTATTCCAGGAACAGGCGATGCGCGTCGCGATCGTGTGCGCCGGGTTCACCGCGAGCGAGGCGGACCAGCTGCGGCGGGCCATGGCCACGTTCAAATTCACCGGCGGGGTCAGCCATTTCAAGGAGAAACTAATTAATGGCATGGTCGAGCGCGGCTATGAGCCGGCGTTCGCGGAAAAGACCTTTAGCCAGATCGAGGGCTTCGGCTCGTATGGTTTCCCCGAGAGCCATGCCGCCAGCTTTGCGCTGATCGCCTATGCGAGCGCCTGGCTCAAATGCCATCACCCGGCGGTGTTTTGCGCCGCGTTGTTGAACGCCCAGCCGATGGGCTTCTACGCCCCGGCGCAGATCGTGCGGGACGCGCGCGACCATGGCGTGCAGGTCCGCCCGGTGGACGTGAATCACTCCCGCTGGGACTGCACGATAGAAAATGGCGCGGTCCGTCTTGGGCTGAGGATGGCCCGTGGCCTCGCCGAACTGGACGGCGTGCAGATCGTCGCGGCCCGGGGTGAGTATGCCTATGCCACGGTGGACGAGCTCTGGCGTCGTGCCCGCGTGCCCGTGGCGGCGCTGGAGCGCTTGGCGGAGGCCGACGCGTATGGCTCGCTCGAGCAAGACCGGCGCGGCTCGCTTTGGGCCATCCGCGCCCTGGCGGATACGGCGCTGCCGCTGTTCATGGCTGCCGAACGGGGCATGCCGGAGCCGGAGATCATCGAGCCGCCGGTCATCCTGACCCCGATGCGCCCGGGACGCGAGGTGGTCGAGGATTATGGCGCCACGGGCCTCAGCCTCCGCCAGCACCCGGTGGCGTTCCTGCGTGCCACATTACGCGCCCGCGGCATGGTGACCTGCGCCGATCTCGCGACCACCCGGGACGGCCGCCGGGTCGTGGTGCCCGGCCTGGTGCTGGTCCGGCAGAAACCCGGCTCGGCCAAGGGGGTCATGTTCATCACGACCGAGGACGAAACCGGGATAGCCAACCTCATTCTCTGGCCGAGCCTGTTCGAGAAACAGCGCCGCCTGGTGATGACCGCCCGCATGATCGCCTGCCGCGGCCGGGTGCAGAAGGAGAGCGGCGTGACCCACGTGATCGCCGAAGAGCTGATCGACCTGTCCGATTTGCTCCGGACAGTGGGGGAGTGCGACGACCCGTTCCCGCTGCGGCACGGCCGGGGCGACGGGGCCACGCATGGCGGCACCCCGGACCGCGGCGATGTCCCGCCCCGGCCGAAACCGCGCGACATTTATGTGCCGGATTTGCTTCTGGGCTCGGGCATCAAAGTGCCGACTCGCGATTTTCGCTAACACTTTTCTTCCCTTCCCCCTCTCCCGCCAGCGGGAGAGGGGGAAGAAACTCGTTGCACGTGGCGCGGAATGGGTCATAATTGTTACGGAATGTCCGGGAGACTACTGTGGATACCGTTTCCGATCGGCTTTCCGTGGCGGACATTCCCAGCAGTGGCCGGCGGATGCGTTTGCTATTCATGCATCCCAAGACGTTGGTCGATTCCTGGCCGGTCCCGGTCGATACTCTGGGTGAGATCGTCAAATATCCGAGTGCCGTTTATCCCATCTTGGCGGCCACCATTGCCCATCTCCCTATCGATGTCGAAATCTTCGACGGTTATGTCGCGCGCGAAACCTTCGCCGGGTATAAGAAACGGCTGGAATGGCCGGATATCATCGCGATTTCGTGCATGTCTCCGCTCAAGGCGCTCGATACCCAACTTTCTATTCAACTCGCCAAACGGCTCAATCCCGGTGTGCGCATCGTGGTCGGCGGCAATCACGCGACCGCCTGGCCGGAGCGATGGCTCGCCGCCGGTGTGGACTACGTGGTCGCCGGTGAGGGTGAGGTGCCGTTCCGGATGTTGATCGAAAAACTACTGGGCGACCCGATCGAGCATGACGACATCCCGAGCCTGCATTGGACCGAGGGTGGCCAGCCGCGCCGCTCGGCTGCGCCCGCCGTAACGATCGACTTGAACACGATGCCGCTGCCGAAATGGGAGGTTTTCGACCTGCGGCCCTACGGCATGGGCCTGAGCGGAGGGAGGGGTGCCACGGTCGAGATCTCCCGGGGCTGCCCGCATCGATGCGATTTTTGCAACATTAACACGTTCTGGAACTTCAAGCAGCGCTACAAGACGGTCGATCGCGTCATGCAGGAATTGCGGGCGCTGCACGCCATTGGGGTGCGCGAGTTCATCTTCACGGACGATAATTTCGGTGGCGACGAGCGTCATACCATCGCGCTGCTGGAGGCGATGGCCGGGGCGCAGCTGGGTCTCTCGTTCGGCTGCTTCTTGCGCGGTGACACGGTGCATCGCAACAAGGGGTTCGCGGCACTCGCGGCCCGCGCGGGGATGCGGTTTTGTATGATGGGCATCGAATCGCTCGACCCGGTATGGCTGAAGCAGCACCGCAAGGGGGTCCGGGCACCCGATGCCCTGCAAATGTATGAGGGCGTCTATACCGCGCTCCGCACGAACAATATTTTCGTCGTGGGTCTGTTTATTTGCCCGCCTCAGGAAAAGCCGGGCCCGGCGTCCGGGTTCGGGGCGATGGGCGTGGTGTGTGATTACCGCCTCTCGGCCGATCTGGTCGCGCTGAAGGGCAGCGGGATTTATGATACGATGAAGCGGGACGATGCCGTTTCCAAAGATATGTTCTACCATGACTGGACGCTCACCAGCATCACGCTCGAGAACGGCGCGCCGCAGCAGCCGCAGGGCTCGTTTGCGGAATTGCTGCAAGAGAATTTTTCCCTGTTTGCTTTGCGCGCCGCCGTTTCCCGCTCACCAGTGGCGCGGCGGTTCCATCTGCGGCATTGGTTCGTCTTGGTCGAACGTCTGTTGTGCACGACACGGGGCGATATGCGGCGGCGGCGCTTTGCCCGTTCGCGTCACCTGACGATGCAGCAGCGGCAGGACTTGATGGTGGCCAGCGTGCTCGACCCGGCCGTCATCGACCGTATGGCCGGTCAGCGCCGCTGGACCAGTCCGCTGTCGCTGCGCACGGGATTGTGGTCCAGCAAAAAGGCGTCACGCCCGTAGAGCCGCGCTCGCTGCCGGCGCTTCCACTCGCAGCGAGGCGGTCCAAATCATCCTGGGCGCGTTGCATGAGCAGCGTCGCCCGCTGCGCCGCCGCCACAGCGCACGCGCGACGGAACCACTGTTCCGCGCCACCGCGATCATTATGGGATAGCGCGCAATGTCCACGTAAGCGGAGCAGCTCGCTTTTCCACCAAAGCTCGCCATGGCGGTCGGCTTTCTGCAAGGCGTCATCGAGGACTGCCTGTGCCGCGGCGGGGGTCCCGCAGCGTACGTGTGCGTCGGCCAGCAGTGAGAGGTGATAGGGTAAATACGCTTCTGCACCGGTCTTGACCCATACGTCGATCGCCGCCTGCAACGGCCCGGTCCCGCCGCCATGCCGGACCGCCGCGCACCATCCCAGCATGATCTGTGCCGCGTTTTCCCATAGCACAAAACCATGTCGCTGCGCCAAACCAAGCTGACGCTGAGAGTACTCATCGACCCTGGGAATGTCATCGTTAATCTGATATAGCACGCAACCCAAAGATAGCGCCCAGCACACGGTATAGGGATGGTCCAATTCCTCGGCTGCGCCCACAGCCTGCTCCATCAGGTCGAGTCCTTGCTCGGTCTCACCCCGCAGATATTGGCCCAGTCCACCCATGCTGGCTGCCACGATGAATGGGTCCGCCCCATATTCGAACCGATGTACGTGGTGTTGCTCGGTCCGATATAGCGCGATGGTGCGGCCAAAATGCCAGTTGGCCTTGCGGAATTGACCGCCGAGAAAGCGGCAATTGCCGGCGGCCCGATGGCCTTCTAGCAGCAATGCCGTGTCCACTTCTTGCCGTGCGACGCCCAGCATCTCCCGGCTTAGACCGCCGGCCGTGGCAAGCTCGGCCCGGACGAAATAAAACCGGTAGAGGCCGTGCAGCACCGGGAACAGGGCGACCCCGCGGCCGAGGCGCTTGCAGAGTTCGTGGGCTTGGGCAAAGGCCACCCCGGCTTCGGCGGCGGCAAAGCCCAAGCGGGCGCTCGATACGACGCCGAGCGAGGTGAGTAAGCCGAGTTCGACCCGGTCCCGTTTCGGCTCGCCGGGCAGCAGGGCGATGATCTTCAAGGCTTGCTGCAGATAGTTGGATGCCTCCACGTTGGCCGACCGGCGGATTGCGACATCGGCGGCACGGCGCAGAAACGGCAAGGAGGCCGCGTGGTCGCGGGACAGTAGATAATGATTGGCGACCAGTTCGGGACTCCGGTCGGCGATCTCGGGAAAATTTCCGGCGAATGTCTCGGCAATATGCTGGTGATTGGCCTGCCGCTGGCCCGAAAGCTGGAAATGGTAGATGGCGTCCTGGACCAGCGCATGCCGGAAGGCGTAGCGGGCCGCTCCCGCGGTGTCGGCGCGATGTAGCAACCCGGCCCCGATCAGCTTGTCGAGCTCACGGGTGAGCGTGGCCGCGTCCATCGCACACACGGCGGCGCAGACGGCCGCCAAGACGTCGAACGCGAATTCGCGCCCCATCGTCGCGCTGAGCTGCAGCACCCGGCGGTCCACGGCCGCCCGGTCGATGCGTCCGGCCAGTGATTCCTGGAGCGTGGACGGCACTGCCAACAGGCCCGTCTCCGAACCATCGGGACCGGTCCGCTCCGCCTCCATCACACCGCGGGTCATTTCCTCGATGAACAGCGGCACTCCGTCGGTCTTGGCGACCAAGGCCTGCACGACACCCTCGGCGAGGCCATGCTCTTGCGTGATAAAGCGGATGAGTTTCTGGCTATCCGCCTCATCGAGCCGGGTCAGTTCGATCGCCGTCGCGTCCCGGTCGACCCACGGGGCGACGCTGCGATTGCGCGAGGTCAGAACAATCAGGGCCTGGGCGTTGTGGAGGAGGGCTGCGGCCTGCGATAAAAGCTCCAGCGTGGACGGGTCGGCCCAATGGACGTCTTCGACCACCATTAACACCGGCCGGCCCTTTGCAATCGTCAGCAATCCCTCGGCCATAAGCATAAGAAGCCGCGATCGTTCCTGAGGTGCAGATAGTCCAAGCGGGGGGTATCGCTCGGATGGGAGTGCTATTCCAAGTAATGGAGCCAGTAGTGTCACGTATTCCGCTCTGGAATCAAACATCGCGAATGATCTTTCCAGCCGAGCGACTTTTTCCTGTAGGCTCAACACTTCGTTGAAACCAAGCGTGAGTGAGATGTCTTGAAGCAACGGCCCCAAAGCCGTGTTTTCATGCAGCGGCGAGCACCGCCAGTCGATCCGGCGGACCGCGCGCCGGTTCAATTTCGACGCCAGCTCGACGACGAGCCGCGTCTTACCGACCCCGGCCTCACCGCTGATCAGCACGGTCCCGCCCGAACCGGACGAGGCGCGGTCCCAGGCGTCCGTCAGGGTGCGGACCGGACCGTGGCGTCCGATCAGGGGGCTGGCCTGTGCGCCCGCGGACCATGGGCTGCGTCGCTTGGCCGGGCCGTCCACCCGGAAGATGTTCACCTTGCGGCTGAGCCCCTTCAGCGCAAACGCGCCTAAATCGGTGCAGGCGAAGGCGTGTTCGACCAGCCGATGCGTCGCGTCGCTGATCGCGACCGTGCCGGACTGGGCATGCGCCTGAATTCGCGCGGCGATGTTGGGTGCGTTGCCGACGATCGCCATGTTTTCACTGGCGCTCTCCGAGCTGATATCGCCCGCGACCACGGTGCCGGTGTGCACGGCGATGCGGACCCGCAAATCCACCTTGTGTTCTTGCGAATACAACCGGTTGACCTCGTCGAGCGAAGTTTGCACTTCGAGAGAGGCCGAAACGGCGCGCCAGGCGTCGTCCTCGTGGGCGTGGGGGTAGCCGAAATAGACCAGGATACCGTCGCCGAAATAGCTGGCGATCGTGCCGTCGTAGCGTTGGAAGCATTGCGCCGCCCGCTCGCGGTAATCGCGCAACATCTCCCGGAACTTTTCCGCCCCCAGCATTTCCGTGAGATGCGTCGAATCGGCGAGATCGGCGAAAATGACCGTCACCAGCCGGTGTTCGGCCGCGTCAGCCTCCGGCACTGCCGACGGGAGTGGCGTGCCGCACTGGCCGCAGAAACGCTGCTCTAGTTGGGCAGGGACCCGGCATTTGGAACATAGTCTGTTTGCCACGGTTTGTGGTCCGCTCCACGGTTGAAAGACGCGTCCCTCTCCGGTCACCCCTCCCTATACGGGGGTGTGGTCCAGCGCAACGTTTTCGCATCGACTAGCCCTTTGGGTGTGTGACATTGGGCACGCCGGCCCCATACATCCGCCGCAACTCCGTCTTTAACACCTTCCCCGTGGCCCCGTGCGGCAAGCTGTCGGCGATCACCACCCGGTCCGGTATCGACCAGCTGGGCACCTTGCCGACGAAGAACGCCCGCATCGCGTCCTCCGCCGGTGTGCATCCCGGGCGCGGGACGACGATCAGCAGCGGACGCTCGCCCCATTTCGGGTCGGGCACCGCAATCGCCGCCGCCTCCGCCACGTCCGGGTGCCCGGCGGCGATATTCTCCAAATCGATCGAGCTGATCCATTCGCCGCCGGATTTGATCAAATCCTTGGTCCGGTCCGTAAGCTTCACGAACCCATCCGGGTCCAGCAGGCCCACGTCACCGGTCGGGAACCAGCCGTCATCGCCGACCGAGGTGCCGGGACGGCGGAAATAGGCGCTCGCGACCCAATGGCCGCGGAACACCAGATTGCCCTGCGTCTTGCCGTCCCACGGGGCTTCGTCCCCGGACTCCGTCTCGGCCCGCACGTCCACGCCGAATACGGTGCGGCCCTGTGTGGCCTGCTGGTCCAATGCCGCCTCCGCATCCAGCGCCAGCGTGCTCGCCAGCGGGGCGTTCCATGTCGCGACCGGGCTGCTCTCGGTCATGCCCCAGGCGTGGGAGATGCGCACACCCTCCGCCGCATACGCCGCCATCAGCGCGCGCGGCACGGCCGCACCGCCCGACAGGATGCGCCGCAACGTCTCGAACCGCGCCCCAGTTTGGCGCAGCTGGTCCAGCACGCCCAGCCAGACCGTCGGCACTCCGGCTGAGACGGTCGCCCGCTCACCATTCAGCAGCCCCAGCAGCGTCACCGGGTCCACATGCCGGCCCGGCAGGATCAGCGACGCGCCAGCCATGGGCGCCACATACGGAATACCCCATGCGTTCACATGAAACATCGGCACCACCGGCAGCATCCGGTCCACGGCGCGCAGACCCATCGTGTCGGCACCATTCATCATCAAGGCGAACAGCACGGTCGAGCGGTGCGAATACAGCACCCCCTTCGGCCGTCCCGTGGTGCCCGACGTGTAACAGAGTGCGGACGCCGAATGCTCGTCGAAATCCGGCCAGTCCGGCGCGTCCATTTCGCCGGCGAGCAGGGTTTCATAACAATGCAGCGCCATGCCGGGCGGCAGCGTGCAGGCGGCCATCCCCGCCGAGTCCGTCATCACCACCACGCCGCGCAGCACGCCCACCAGACCCGGCGCGATGGTCTCGATGATCGGCAGGAACCCGGGGTCCACGAAGATGAGCCCATCCTCGGCATCGCCCGCGATATAGGCGATGTCCGCCGGCGCCAGGCGCGGATTGATCGTGTTGCATACGGCACCGATGCCGGAGATGGCGTAATACAGCTCCAGATGCCGGTCGCTGTTCATCGCTAGCGTCGCGACGCGGTCCCCCGGGCGGACACCCAGCCCGCGCAGCACGCCCGCCAGCCGCCGGGCCCGGTGCTCGAGCGCGCGGTAATTGGTGCGGTCGAGCCGTCCGTCATCCCGGCGGGAGACGATTTCCGCCCCGCCATGGTGCCGGGCGGCGTGAACCAAAATGGAGGAGATCAGCAGCTCCCGCCGCTGCATCAAGCCTTCCATGGTTCAGGACGAGCTGAGCGTCTTCAGGAAGGCCTGGCTGAACGGCTTGGCGAGGATGTCACCCAGCTTCGGCACCGCCGCCTTGATCGCCGGGGTCTGCATATGCGCGTCGATCGACGCTTGGTCGGCCCAGACTTCGAACGTCAGGAAGCGTCCTGGCTGCTTCAAATCCTCGGTCAGGACGTAATGCAGGCAGCCGGGCTCGTGGCGTGAACCCTCGGCGAACGGCACCATGATATCCCGCAGCGCGTCGGCCCGGTCCGGCTTGGAGACGAGCTCGGCGATGATGGTGATCGGACCCGCGGCCTCGGCCGCGTGCGCGCCAGAGAACAGCATGGCGCCGGCGGGGACGAGTGCGGCGCCCCATAGCAGCATGCGGCGGTCCAGTGTCTGTTCGGCCATGATATTCCCCCCGTTTCACCGGTTATGCCGGCTGAGGAACATACGGTGCTGCACCGCTGCATGAACCGCAACCGCAAGTTTGGCCGCAACTTGAAGGTGGCAGGTTAGACGGGGGCCGAAACCGGCACCGGGACGAAGCGGGTCAGCACCGCGCGCTCCGCCCGGCGTGACAGCCGGATGGCCGGGCCGTCCACCAGGCGGGTGAGGACGCAAGCGAGCGCCAGGACGGTGGCGATGGAGAGAGCGAAGGCGACGGCCGAGGCCGCGTCGTAGCCGAGGCGAGGGGTCAGATGGAGCACGATCCAGGACCCGAGCGAAACCAAAACGACGATGTGGCACAGATAGACCATGAACGACCACCGTCCGAGCGCCAGGACAGGACGCCGGCTCAGCAGCCAGGCGAGCGGCGGCAGTGACAGCGCGGCCACCACCATGAGCGCCGCACCCACCCGGTGCGCGTCCAGCACCGGTGCCGAAAAATAGCCGGAGGCATAGACGAACGGCCCCCAATACAGCGTGCCCAGCAGGTTATACGGCATGCCGCCCAGCACGATCGCAGCCAGGAACACGATGGCGCCAAGGAAAATTGTCACCGGGCGTGACCACGTTCCACCCTGGCGCCAGTCCCAAATCAAGGCACCGGCAACGAACTCCGCATAGCCCTGCGGCAGGATCGCGCCGAGCAGGGCGACCAGCGTCAGGAGCACCGCGGTTCGGGCCGGACGGGAGGCGCGCGGCATCGCGGCCTGAAACACGAACACGCCGAGCGATCCCCAGAACTCGATCTTCATCGTCCAGAGCGCCGCATTCCACCATTGCTCACCGGTCGTGAACACGTCGAACAGTGATTGGCGGATGAGAATCGGCAGGCTGTTCGCTTGCCAGGCCCGCCAGCCGAAATGCATTGCGAGCCAGCTCGATCCATTCAGCCCGGACGCCGGCGTGTTGAACACCCACCCGGCCTCCACCACAGCCCAGATCAGCAGGGAGCTGCCGAGAATCGGTCCCGCGAGCCGCACCCAGCGGCGGAGGATTTGTGCGGCGAGGCGGAGCGGATTGCGGTCCCCGGCCATTTGCATCGCGGAGGCCGACAGCACGAAACCGCTGAGGACGAAAAATACCGACACGGCGCAGTCGGGCGACCACAAAATCACCAACGGCGTCCGTGCCAGCCCGGTGGAAACCGCCCACATCCCCTGACCAGGGGCCGCCGTCGGCTGTCCGCTCAATAACGCCGGCTGAAACCCCAACGCAAAATGGCACAGGACGACCGCGAGTGCCGCGAGGCCGCGGAGGCCGTCCAAATGCGCATATCGTAGCTCCCCGGTCGTGCGGCCCGTTCCTCCAGCACCCGTCACCCCAGCCGCCGTCACCCCAGCAGCCCGGCGATCAGCACCATGGGGTTGGTCATCTCCCGCACATGCGTGGTCACGTGGTTGGTGTGCCGTGGAAGCCCGTCGGCCCCCATCGTCTCACTATAGACCATCAATGTGCCGTCCCATTCGACCCGCATGCCAAGCGGGAAGGCCGCACGTTCATCCGCGGGGTGCGGCCCCGGTGCCACGGCCGCGGCCGGGACGGGGATGCCGGATACCGGAGCCGGTGCTTGTGCAGGTGGGGGCGGCGGGCGCACCAGCAGGACGCGGGCGGGGTCGTGATGCGCCAGGCGCGCAGCCAGCCAGTCCCAATCGGCCTCGTCCAAGTATTCACTGTCGCGAAAGCTGTCCGGGATATGCGCCTCATCGAAGGTATGGCGGATTTCGACCTGCCATGCCAATTTGTCGTTCAACAAAATATCGGTCAGTGCTGGGAGCTCATCCCGGTTCGACTTGTATGCCATCATGTTATACCGCAGCCGCGGCGGCGCCGGCCCGGCCCGGACGGCGTCGATCAGCTTGGTCCAATTCTCTTGGAAAATCGGAAAGCGCGCCCCCTTGCGCAGCCGCTCATAAATCGGCGGCGACAGGCTTTCGAGTGAGATATTAAGATGGTGCATCCCGCTCTGGGCCAGCTGGGTGAAATATGCGTCCGGCATGCGCTTGGCGAGGTTGGTGGTGTACATCAGCCGGTCCCGGTACTCCTGCGGCACCATGTCCATGAACGCCAGAAGTTCTGGATGCATCGTGGCTTCATGGAGGCACGACAGCCAGAAATTACCCTCGGTCACAAACGGCAACAGATCCAGTGCCGACTTGAACGTTTCTGGCGCCATGAACCGCGTGGTCCGGGTGTTGGCGTAATCGAAGGTGCAGAACGGGCAGCGCAGGTTACAGTTATTGACGATGTCCATCGCGACGTGACTGATGGGCTGAAAGTCAGTCTTGAGGGCCGGGGCCAATGGCAACACGAACCGGTCGGCGCGGGCGCGGACCGATAATTGGGACGGATCCGCCACGGCGGAAGAGAATAGCACGCAGAACGAATAGGCGGCGTCACCGAGGCCGAGCTTCGCCAGCCCCGCGCTCCAATGATGCGCCACACCGTGCGCCACCACCTGCTCCCCGGCGGCGGTGGTCTGCACCACGTCGAATTCCACCCGTTCCGCAGGGTCCGCCTCGTTCCAGACCCATCCCGCGATGTGCCGGGCGCTGCGTTCGTCCACGTATCCCACCAGGCGTGGCACCGGCGCGTCCGGCAAGCGGATCGATAGCGCGGGTGCGAGATCGAGTTCATGGCCGCCCAGCGTCCGCACCCGCACCCGGTCCCGGTCCGGGGCACTCAATGGCGGGTCGAAGTGGGCGATGAACCCGTAGGACCCATCTCCGACGCCCAATTCCACCAGCACCGGATCCAGTACATCAGCCACTCCCGAGGCCAGAACCAACGGCCCGCCGGCACCGTCCAGCACAACCTCGTAGGCGATCCGGCTGGCGTCATGGCTCATGTCACGCACCCAGCCGCGCACATGATGGGTGCTGCGCTGATCGACGTAGCCCTGGATCGACGAGCGGAGGCCCGATGCCGACAGCGCCGCGCGCGCTGCGTCCCTGGAGGACTGCCCGGCAGAAAGGGCCTGCGTCAAAAGGCGTCGGACGGTCGAATACATCGAGATGAAAACTCCTGAGCACACGAATCGTGCGCGTCGTTCGGTGAGTCGGTAGGTCCGGGGACCACTCAAGGTAGCACACGGGATATCGCACCGGGCAACCACGCGGCAAGCCAATACTGCGCAAAGCGGCCCCGCAGCGTCGGACAGCGGGTCAGATGCCCACCAAGCCCCGGGCAAAATCCGCGGCCGCAAACTCCCGTAGATCGCCCGCCTGTTCGCCCACCCCCACCGCGTGCACCGGCAGGCCAAACGCCTGCGCCAACGCCACCACGATGCCGCCCCGCGCGCTGCCATCCAGCTTGGTCACCACGAGGCCGGTCACCGCCACCAGGTCGCTGAACACCCGCACCTGCTCCATCGCATTCTGCCCGGTGGTCGCGTCCAATACCAACAGGACGGAGTGCGGCGCGCTGGGATCCTGTTTCTGGATCACCCGGATCATTTTCGCCAACTCGTCCATGAGCGCACCCTTATTGTGCAGCCGCCCGGCGGTGTCGATCAACAGAACGTCCGCGCCACCGGCCCGGGCGCGGGTGAGCGCGTCGAACGCGAGCCCGGCCGAATCGGCACCCGGCGCACCGCTCACGACCACGGCCCCCGTGCGCTCCCCCCAGACCTGCAGCTGCTCCACCGCCGCGGCGCGGAACGTGTCGCCGGCGACAAGCATGGGGCGCAGACCCTCCTGATGGAAACGCAGCGCGAGTT
Organism: Rhodospirillales bacterium; assembly: GCA_043758105.1. Lineage (GTDB taxonomy): Bacteria > Pseudomonadota > Alphaproteobacteria > Acetobacterales > Acetobacteraceae > JANPPS01. The sequence goes on from JAYVOF010000179.1 coordinate 17,063, forward strand.
TGCCGATCGTGGTGGTCTTACCGGTGCCATTCACGCCGACGACCAGCACCACGTGCGGGCGGAGCGTGCGGTCGATCACCAGCGGGACGGCCACGGGTGCCAGGATCGCCGCGATCTCGGACGCCAGCGCGTCGCGCACCTCGGCGTCGGTCACGTCCGTGCCGAACCGGCTGCGGCGGAAATGATCGATGATTTGGGTGGCGACCGCGGGGCCTAAATCGGCGGCGATCAACAGCTCCTCCAGCTCACCTAGCGCCGCGTCATCCAGCTTGCGCTTGGTGAACACCGCCGAGATGCCGCCGGTCAGTTTCTGGGTGGAGCGGCTCAAGCCCTCCTTCAGCCGCGAGAGGAAGCCCAGTGCCATCTAGGCCACCAGGCCCGCGGCGTCGGCGCCGGTGACGCGGACGGTGATCAGGGCGCCGACGCGGTGCGGCGCGGTGAGACGTATTGGTGAAAACGCTTCGGTATGGCCGGTGCCGCCCCGCTCCACCACCACGCGCACCGGGTGGCCGAGTTGCGCCCGGTGAAAGGCCGCGGCGTGCGCGGCGGCGGCACTGCGTAACTGCGCCGCGCGGGCGCGGCGGAGGGGGACGGGCACGGACGGCATGCGGGCGGCCGGGGTGCCCGGGCGCTCGGAATACGGGAAGCAATGGAGGTAGGGCAGGGCGGCCTCGTTCACGAAGTCGAGCGTCTCGTGAAACAACGCCTCCGTCTCCGTCGGGAAGCCGGCGATCAAATCGGCGCCGATGCCGATGCCGGGCCGCAGCTGGCGGGCGCGGGCGATCACCGCCAGCGCCTCGGCACGTCCATGCCGGCGGCGCATACGCTTCAGCACCATGTCCGACCCGGCCTGCACCGACAGATGCAAATGCGGCATCAGCCGGGGTTCGTCGGCCAGCAGGCGCCAGAGCCCGTCATCGATGGCCGCCGGGTCCAAGGAGGACAGGCGGAGCCGCGGCAGGCCGGGCACCAGCGCGAGCAAGCGCCGCGCGGTCTCCCCCAGACTCGGACGGCCCGGCAGGTCGGGGCCATAGGATGCGATATCGACGCCGGTCAGCACGACCTCGTTGTATCCGGCCGCCACCGATGCTCGGATTTGGGTCACAAGCTCGCCCAACGGGACGCTGCGGGACGGGCCGCGCGCGAACGGGATGATGCAGAATGTGCAGCGGTGGTCGCAGCCGTGCTGCACCTGCACGTAGGCACGGGCCCGGCCCTCGATACGCTTTATCGGGGGGGCAGGGCCGGTTGCGCCCCAGCTCTCGGGCCGCAGCTTGGCGGCGTTGCCGAGCACGCGGGTGACGCCGGGCAGGGCGGCCCAGGCGGCGGGATCGAGCTCGGCCGCGCAGCCGGTCACGACGATGTCGGCCCCCGGGCGCGCCCGGGCCACCCGGCGGATCGCCGCCCGCGCCGTCCGCTCCGCCTCTGCCGTCACGGTGCAGGTGTGGATCACGACGGTATTGGCGAGTGCGGTGGTATGGCCGCGGATGATCTCGCTCTCGAACGCGTTCAGGCGGCAGCCGAAGGTGAGGATCTCGGCACCTGGGGCGCCGGCCGCGGAAGAATATCCATTCATAGCAAAACCCAACTATGGCATTGGCGCGGCGACGGATAGAGTGCTGTCAACAGTGGCTGGTGAAATATGCGTGGCGTTCTCATTCTCACGATCGTCTGCGCCCTCGTTTACGTGCCGGCGGCGGCAGCGCGCGGCGGCGGTGGTGGTGGTGGCGGCGGTTTTAGGGCCTCGACGCATCACTTCCATTCCGCACGCGGCCATGTCCGCTATCGGCCGGCCTATAGCGGCGGTCCGTCCGGCCAGCCGATGCTGGAGGAGGGCGCGGAGTTCAGCGGTCCTCCGCTGATTCCGGCACGCGTCGATGGCCTTGACCGGTCCATGCTGGCACAAGCCTGCCGGGCGCATGACGCGTCCGCATGCTTCATCTCGCAAACGATGGCCGAGACAAGCCGAAAGTAGCGACTGAGGCGTCAGTTCAGCCGGAAATTGTTCCGCGAAACACCAGTGCCGTAGGCCCGGTCATCAAGACATGGCCGTCGTCCCGCCAGACCATGTCGAGCATCCCGCCGTCCATCTCCACGCGGATCTCCCGCCGCATCAATCCCCGCCGCACCGCCGCGACCAGCGCCGCGCACGCCCCGGACCCGCAGGCCTGCGTAAGCCCGGCGCCCCGTTCCCATACGCGGAGCCGCATCGTTCTGGGCGACAGCACCTGAGCCACGCCGATATTGGCGCGCTCCGGAAACAGCGCATGATGCTCGAGCGCCGGGCCCATCGTCGCGATCGACACCGCCATGACATCCGGCACGAACAGCGTGGCGTGGGGGTTGCCCATGCTGCAGCACACGGCCGCCCAGGGCGCACCGAGCTCCACCGTCAACGTGTCCATCTCGTGCGCCAGCGGGACATCGCGCCAGCCGAGCCGCGGCGCGCCCATGTCGATCTGTTGCCGCCCATCCGCCAGGCGGACCGCGGGCAAGTCGCCGGCCGCGGTGCGGATCACCTGAAACGGCCGCCCGTTCTCTTCGAATAACAGCTCCGCCACGCAGCGGGTCGCGTTGCCGCACGCCCCGGATTCGCTGCCATCCGGGTTGCGGATCCGCATCACCACGTCCGCGTCCGTGCCGGGCGGAGGGGGATGCAGGGTGATGAATTGGTCGCATCCCACACCACGCCGCCGATCCGACATCACCACGATTTGGGCCTCCGACAGGCCAAGCGGGCGGGTGCGCTCATCGATCACGATGAAATCGTTGCCGGCACCGTGCATTTTGGTGAATTCGATCGGGGTCACGCGCCGGATATAGTCCGCCCGCCGCGCCAAGGGTAGCCGAGGGGGAACGGCACAGCGTAAGCTATGTGCTTCCGCACCAGAGGACGCGGCAGGGGGCCCGATGCGTAATTTGTGCCGGGTATTGGCGATCGGTATGCCGTTGTTTTGCGGCGCGTGTGCCGAATCGCCGCAGCCCTTTGGCAGGACCGAGCCGGTTCTGGCGACCGACCTGCCGCCCCCGTCGTCGCCGCCGTCGCCGGCCCGCATGCCGCCGGCGCCACCCGCCGATGGGTCGTGGCTGCAACGGCTCCGTGCGCTGGAGCCGCTGCCGGCTCCACCCGCGACCTCCCTCCGGGAGGCCGTTCTGCCCCTACCGGTGATCGAGCCGCAGCCAGCCCCGGTTCAGCCGGTCGTGGTGCCGCCGGTGCAGGTGCAGCCAGTCGTGGTGCAGCCGGCCCCGGTCCAAACGGCCCCGGTCCAAACGGCCCCGGTCCAAACGGTCCCGATCCAGCCGGCTGTGGTCCAACTGGCCCCGATTCAGCCGAGCCCCGTTCGGCGGGCTCCGGTTCAAATGGTCCCCTCGGCACCGCGTTCGGCGCCCCGGACCTGGGCTGCCGCCTGCCGGGCCGGCGACGCGACCGCGTGCATCATGGCTGATGCGATGGCCGGGCATCCCTGATCGGGAAGGGATGCCATGTAGGACATGGCGGCGATACGGGATTGTCCCGACCCCCGGCATGCGCTACAGCCGCCGGCTACGCGCGGGCGTGGTGAAATTGGTAGACACGCCAGATTTAGGTTCTGGTGGCGCAAGCTGTGGGGGTTCAAGTCCCTCCGCCCGCACCAGAACGAGATATCGTAAGGACTCCGACCATGCAGGTTACCGAGACGCTCACCGACGGCCTTCGCCGCGGCTTCGCCATTACGGTGCCGGCGGCCGATATCGAGGGTAAGCGCACCGCGCGTCTGGCCGAGATCGGGAAGACCATCAACGTGCCGGGGTTCCGCCCGGGCAAGGTGCCGTTGTCGCTCGTGCGCCAGCGTTACGGCACGGCCGTGATGTCCGAGGTGCTGGAGGAGAGTGTGAACGCCGCCACGCAGCAGGTGCTGACCGACCGGGGTCTCCGCGCCGCCGGGCAGCCGAAGGTGGATGTGACGAAGATCGAGGACAAGCAGGATTTGGAGTTCAATTTCGAGGTTGAGCTGCTGCCTGACGTGCCGATGCCGGATTTCGCCGCGCTGCAGCTGACGCGCCTGAAGGCGGAGGCTTCGCCCGAGGCGATCGACCAGGCGTTGAACGAGATCGCGTCGCGGCAAAAAGCGTTTGAGCCGGTGACCGAGGATCGCGGGGCCGTCATCGGCGATACGCTCACGGTCGATTTCGTGGGTAAGGTCGAGGGCGTGGCGTTCTCGGGCGGCACGGGCACCGGTATGCCGGTGGAGTTGGGCGGCGCCGGGTTCATTCCAGGATTTTCGGACGGCATGGTCGGCATGAAGCCCGGCGAGGAGCGTCAGATCAGCGTGACGTTCCCCGAAGAATATCATGCCAAGGATTTGGCGGGGAAAGCCGCGACCTTCGACCTCGTGGCGACTGCGTTGCAAGCGAGCAAGGCGGCGGAGGTGAACGATGAGCTGGCCACCAAGCTCGGTTTCGAGAGTTTGGAGAAGCTGCGCGAGTTCGTGGCTGCGCAAATTCAGCGCGAATACGATCAGGGCAGCCGGCTCCGTCTGAAGCGGGATTTGCTCGATGTATTGGCCAAGCAGGCGAGCTTCGGCTTGCCGCCCAGCATGGTCGAAATGGAATTCAAGGCGATCTGGGAGCGGGTCGAGGCGGATCAGAAGGCCGGACGGGGCGACGAAGAGGACAAGACCAAGGACGAGGCGACGCTACGCACCGAATATGGCGCCATCGCGGAGCGCCGGGTGCGCCTCGGCCTGTTGCTAAGCGAAATCGGGCGCACCAATGGTATTCAGGTGACGTCCGAGGAGTTGAACCGGGCGATGCGGACGGAAGCCGGCCGCTATCAGGGCCAAGAGCAAGCGGTGATGGAGTTCTTCCGCAAGAACCCCCAAGCGGCCGAGAATTTACGCGGCCCGATCTATGAGGATAAAGTGGTAGATTACATCTTCGAGCTGGCGAAGGTCGAAGACAAGGTCGTGACCCCTGAAGAGTTGGCGGCCGAGCCTCCCGCCGATGCGCCAGCGCCGTAACCTGGACATATAGCGGGGCCGGTCCCTATTTGCAGCCCACGCGAAAACGCCCACATAGAGTGGGTATTTGAAGGATATGAGCATGAGGGATCGCCATCCCGTTGAGGTCTATGACAACGCGCTCGTGCCCATGGTGGTCGAGCAGACCGCCCGGGGTGAGCGCGCGTTCGATATCTATTCGCGTCTGCTGAAGGAGCGGATCATCTTCCTGACCGGCCCGGTGTATGACCAGGTCGCGGCGGTGATTTGTGCGCAGTTGTTGTTCCTCGAGAGCGATAATCCCAGCAAGGATATCAGCTTTTACATCAACAGCCCGGGTGGTGTCGTAAGCGCTGGTTTGGCGATCTATGACACCATGCAATACGTACGTAGCCCGATCAGCACGCTATGCATTGGTCAGGCGGCGAGCATGGGGAGCTTGTTGTTGTGTGCCGGGGCCAAGGGCAAGCGGTATGCGACACCGAATTCCCGGGTGATGGTGCACCAGCCGTCCGGAGGGGCGCAGGGCCAGGCCTCGGATATCGAGATTCAGGCCAAGGAAATCCTGACGCTGCGTCGTAAGCTGAACGAGATCTATGTCCGCCACACCGGGCAGGAATTGTCTGCGATCGAAGAGAAGCTCGAACGCGATAGCTATATGTCGGCCGAGGAAGCGCTGGCGTTCGGCCTTGTGGATCAGGTGGTGGAAAATCGCCCGCTCCCGCCCGAGCATCCGAAGCTGTAGCGTTTATGTGACAGGCGTGTTGCAATAATGGCCGGGATGCCACATGTCATTCTGGGTGCCCGGCATTATGCATGAGTTGATCGACCGCCCCCGCCGGGGTTAGGATACGGCGGTTGCCCTAATTGGGGCAGGAGAATCCATGAGCAAGACCACCGAGTCCAAGAACACCCTCTATTGCTCGTTCTGCGGCAAGTCGCAGCATGAGGTGCGCAAGCTGATCGCGGGTCCGACCGTGTTCATCTGCGACGAATGCGTAGAGCTGTGCATGGACATCATCCGCGAGGAGCATAAGACGCACCTCGTCAAATCACGTGACGGCGTGCCGACGCCGAAGGAAATTTGTAAGGTCCTGGATGACTACGTCATCGGCCAGGCCCATGCGAAAAAGGTTCTGAGCGTCGCGGTTCATAACCATTACAAGCGGTTGGCGCATGCGTCGAAGAACAACGACGTCGAGATCGCGAAGTCCAACATCCTGCTGGTGGGGCCCACCGGATCGGGCAAGACCCTGTTGGCGCAGACGCTGGCCCGGATCTTGGACGTGCCATTCACGATGGCGGACGCCACCACCCTGACCGAGGCCGGGTATGTCGGTGAGGATGTGGAGAACATCATCCTCAAGCTACTCCAGGCCGCCGATTACAACGTGGAGCGGGCGCAGCGCGGTATCGTCTATATCGACGAGGTCGATAAGATCAGCCGGAAATCCGATAACCCGAGCATCACGCGGGACGTGAGCGGGGAGGGCGTGCAGCAGGCCCTCCTGAAGATCATGGAGGGCACTGTCGCGTCGGTGCCGCCACAGGGCGGCCGGAAGCATCCACAGCAGGAATTCCTGCAGGTCGATACCACCAACATCTTGTTCATTTGCGGCGGCGCATTCTCCGGATTGGAGAAGATCATCGGTGCCCGCGGTAAGGGATCGGGGATCGGCTATGGTGCTGAGGTCCGGGCCCCGGATGAGCGGCGGATGGGGGCGGTGCTGCGGGAGGTCGAACCCGAGGATTTGTTGAAATTCGGTTTGATCCCGGAGTTCATCGGCCGGCTGCCGGTCGTGGCGACGCTGGAGGATTTGGATGAAGCCGCACTGGTTGAAATCCTGACGAAGCCGAAGAACGCCCTATCGAAACAATACGCCCGCTTGTTCGAAATGGAGGGCGTTAAGCTTTCCTTCACTGAAGATGCGCTAAGATCGGTTTCGACGCGGGCGATCGCCCGTAAAACCGGAGCGCGCGGCTTACGGTCGATCATGGAGGCCATTCTGCTGACCACCATGTTCGACCTGCCGGGCCTCGATGGCGTGGAGGAGGTCACGATTAACCGTGAAGTCGCCGAGGGCCGAGCGAACCCGCTCTTTACCTATGGTAAGGAGCGGGCGGAGGGGGCCTAATCAAGTCCACGGGGCTTGTTCTCCCTTTTCCGCCTCCGATATCCACGATGCGATTTGATATCGCTCGCACCCAGACGCGTGCCAGAGTGGGCGCGTCGCCCGACCGTCTCTATTGGAGGTCCGCATGACTGACTCAGATCGCACGCCCAAGTCGCGTCCCGCTAAGGACATCTCCGCCGACGCCACCTCCGGATCGAAAGGAGCGTCCGATACCCTGGCTGTGCTGCCGCTGCGCGATATCGTCGTGTTTCCGCACATGATCGTGCCGCTGTTCGTCGGCCGGGAGAAATCCGTCCGCGCGTTAGAGGCGGTGATGAAGGAGGATAAGCAGATCCTTCTTGTCGCTCAAAAGAACGCATCGCAGGACGATCCGGAGGTCGATGACATCTTCCGCGTGGGCACTGTGTCCACGATCCTGCAGTTGCTGAAACTGCCGGACGGAACGGTGAAGGTGTTGGTCGAAGGCGGGTCGCGCGCCCGCATCACCGGCTTCAAAGAGACGGAAGCCTATTTCGAGGCGTTCACGACGCCATTGCCCGACGAATCGGGAGACGAGAGCGAATTAGAGGCGCTGGGCCGGACGGTCGTCGGTCAGTTCGAGCAATATATCAAGCTCAACAAGAAGATCGCGCCCGAGGTCCTGGTGTCGCTTAACCAGATCGAGGAGCCGAGCAAACTCGCCGATACCATATCGTCCCACCTGAACCTCAAGGTCGCCGAAAAGCAGGAACTGCTCGAGAGCGTCCGAATCAGCGAGCGGCTGGAGCGGGTGTTCGCCCATATGGAGTCCGAGATCGGGGTCCTCCAGGTCGAGAAACGCATCCGCAATCGCGTGAAGCGTCAGATGGAGAAGACTCAACGAGAGTATTATTTGAATGAGCAGTTGAAGGCCATTCAAAAGGAACTCGGTGAGGGCGAGGATGGCAAGGACGAGACCGCCGAACTCGAAGAGAAGATAAAGCGCACTAAATTCACCAAGGAAGCGCGCGAGAAAGCGCTGTCCGAGTTGAAGAAGTTGCGTACCATGAGCCCGATGAGTGCCGAGGCCACGGTTGTTCGCAATTATCTGGACTGGATGCTGTCGATTCCCTGGAAGAAGCGGAGCAAGGTCAGCAGCGACATTCTAGAAGCCGAGCGTATCTTGGATGCCGACCATTATGGCCTGGACAAGGTCAAAGAGCGCATCCTCGAATACCTCGCCGTCCAATCGCGCAGCCCGAAAATCCGCGGGCCGATCCTGTGCCTCGTCGGACCGCCCGGCGTGGGCAAGACGAGCCTCGGCAAGAGCATCGCCAAGGCCACAGGTCGCAGCTTCGTCCGCATGTCGTTGGGTGGTGTGCGGGATGAGGCGGAAATCCGCGGCCACCGGCGCACTTACATCGGCTCCATGCCGGGTAAGGTCGTGCAGGGTATGAAGAAGGCCAAGATGAGCAACCCATTGTTCCTCTTGGATGAAATCGACAAGCTGGGTGCGGATTGGCGCGGCGATCCGAGCTCGGCCCTGCTGGAAGTGCTCGATCCGGAGCAGAACGCGACCTTCGCCGACCATTATCTTGAGGTCGATTATGATCTGTCGGACGTGATGTTCGTCACCACCGCCAACAGCCTCAAGATGCCGCAGCCACTGCTGGATCGGATGGAGATCATCCGCATCGCCGGGTATACCGAGGACGAAAAAGTCGAGATCGCCAAGCGTCATTTGGTCGCCAAGCAAGCCGAGGCAAACGGCCTGAAGCCGGAGGAGTGGTCGATCAGCGACGAAGCCATCCGGGACCTCGTGCGCTATTACACCCGTGAGGCCGGCGTGCGTAGCCTCGAGCGGGAAATCGCCAACGTGGCCCGTAAGTCGGTCAAGGAGATTGTGACCAAGAAGGTCAAAAAGGTCACGCTGACCCGGAAGAATCTGGAAAAATATGCGGGGATCAAGCGCTATCGCTACGGCGAGACCGAGGCTGAGGATATGGTCGGCGTGGTGACCGGCCTGGCCTGGACCGAGGTCGGTGGTGAGATTCTGACCATCGAGAGCGTTTTGCTCCCCGGTAAGGGCACCATCAAGCACACCGGCAAGCTCGGTGACGTGATGCAGGAGAGCGTTTCGGCGGCACTCAGCTACGTGCGCAGCCGATCGATCACCTTCGGCATTAAGCCCACTTTATTCGAAAAGCGGGATATCCACGTGCACGTGCCGGAGGGTGCGACTCCGAAAGACGGTCCCTCCGCCGGGATCGCGATGGCCACCAGCATCGTGTCGGTCATGACCGGCATTCCGGTGCGGCGTGATGTGGCGATGACGGGTGAAATCACTCTGCGGGGCCGGGTGCTTCCGATCGGTGGCTTGAAGGAAAAGCTGCTGGCGGCGCTCCGTGCCGGTATCACGACCGTGTTCATCCCGCGCGACAACGAGAAGGATATGGCGGACATCCCGGACAGCGTGAAGAAGAACCTAAAAGTAATCCCTGTCGCCCATGTGGACGAGGTCATCAGCCAGGCCCTAGCGCGCAAGCCCGAGCCGATCGAGTGGGAAGAGCCAGTCGAACCGGTGGTAGGTGCGCCGGTGGCCCCCATAGCCTCCCTGCCCCATTAGGATGGGTCCGGGCGGTTAGCTCAGCGGTAGAGCGTCTCGTTTACACCGAGAGGGTCGGCGGTTCGAAACCGTCACCGCCCACCAAAATCTACCGCTCCCCGGCTTGACGGCAAGGCCGGGGGGCCGTAGATCGCACGTCCTGCCGCTGCGGGAGTAGCTCAGTTGGTTAGAGCGCCGGCCTGTCACGCCGGAGGTCGCGGGTTCGAGCCCCGTCTCTCGCGCCAGCAGCGGTTTAGGCACAAGCCGGACGTGTAAGAGGCTGGCCTGAACCCGGCGGGTTCAGGTAGAGTGCCGCAACGCAGCATCGTCCGGAGTGCCAACCATGTTAGCCGAGTATTTCCCGATCCTGGTGTTCATCGCGATCGGCGGCTTCATCGCTCTGGCCATGGTCGGAGGCTCGTTGCTCGCGGCTCGGCAGAAACCCTATGCCGAGAAATTATCCAGCTATGAGTGCGGGTTCGAACCGTTCGACGACGCGCGGCGTAAGTTCGACGTGCGGTTCTATTTGGTTGCGATCCTGTTCATCATTTTTGATCTCGAGGTGGCATTCCTGTTCCCATGGGCCATCAGCCTCGGTGACATCGGTGTGTTCGGCTTCCTGTCGATGCTGGGCTTCCTTGCAGTCCTGACCGTCGGCTTCATCTACGAGTGGCGCAAAGGCGCATTGGAATGGGAGTAGTCTCACCATGAGCGCGAGCACGATCGGCACACCCGATATTGCCTGGAACCGGGATGCCTTGGCTCCCGGGGCTGAACAGGATGCGGTGATCAAGGGCATCACCGGAGAGGTGGCGGACAAAGGCTTCGTGGTCGCTAACCTGGACAAGGTGGTGAATTGGGCCCGCACCGGCAGCCTCTGGCCGATGACGTTTGGCTTGGCGTGCTGTGCGGTGGAGATGATCCACGCCTACATGCCGCGTTACGATTTGGACCGGTTCGGCGTCATCCCGCGCGCCTCCCCCCGCCAAAGCGATGTGATGATCGTCGCTGGCACGCTAACGAACAAAATGGCACCGGCGCTGCGCAAAGTATACGATCAGATGCCCGAGCCGCGCTGGGTGATCAGCATGGGCAGCTGCGCCAATGGCGGCGGATATTACCACTATAGTTACGCTGTCGTGCGTGGTTGCGACCGGATTGTGCCCGTCGATATCTATGTGCCGGGCTGCCCGCCAACGGCCGAGGCGTTGGTGTATGGGATTATGCAGCTGCAGAAGAAAATTCGCCGGACCGGGACGATTTTGCGTGGTTGACGTCGTGATGCTGGCCGAACACGCCCGTAACGTGCCCGGCGTGCAACGCGTGTCGATCGATATGGGCGAGGTGGTTCTGCACGCCCGGGCGGACGCTGTGGCCGATGTATTGCTTCAATTGAGGGACGATAGGCGTTTCGCATGCGAGCAATTGATGGATCTGTGCGGCGTCGATTGGCCAGAACGACCGGAACGGTTCGATGTCGTCTATAACCTGCTCTCGGTGTCATTGAACCAACGCATCCGTGTCGTGGTCACCACTGATGAGCAAACGGCCGTTCCAAGCGTTCACACGATCTGGCCCGTAGCGACGTGGTTCGAGCGGGAGGCCTGGGATCTATTTGGCATTGTTTTTCAAGGCCAGCCGGATTTGCGCCGGATTTTGACCGATTACGGTTTCAGCGGTCATCCGCTGCGCAAGGACTTCCCCCTAACGGGATATGTCGAGGTTCGCTACGACGAAGAACGTAAGCAGGTTATTAACGAGCCGGTCAGCCTTACTCAGGATTTTCGCAATTTCGATTTCGTCTCGCCTTGGGAGGGCATGGTGACGCTCCCGGGGGACGAAAAGGCCCACACAGACCGGCAAGCCGCCGCTCGAAAGGATGTCCCCCATGCCTGATGGACACACGCCCGAGACAGTTTTGCCGAAGACGTCGATTGATGGCGGCCTCCATGGGAACGGGGTTAAATCCTCGAAAGTGATTGAGGTTGATAACCACACCATCAATTTCGGCCCGCAACACCCGGCAGCCCACGGCGTATTACGGCTGATCCTTGAGATGGATGGTGAGGTGGTTGAACGCGCCGATCCGCACATTGGCCTGCTACATCGGGGCACCGAAAAGCTGATCGAACATAAGACGTATCTTCAGGCGTTACCTTATTTCGACCGCCTCGATTACGTAAGCCCAATGTGTATGGAGCATACCTGGGTCCTGGCGCAGGAAAAATTGCTGGGGATCGAGGCACCGGAGCGGGCGAAGTGGATTCGCACCATGTTCGCGGAAATCACGCGCGTCCTTAATCATCTTTTAAACATTACGACCTACGCTCTAGATGTCGGCGCGATCACGCCAAGCTTGTGGGGCTTCGAGGAGCGGGAAAAACTGCTGCAATTTTACGAGGCCGTGTCTGGGGCTCGATACCACTCGAACTATTTCCGGGCGGGCGGCGTCTCCCGTGATCTTCCGGCGGGGCTTGAGGCGGATATCGGGGCCTGGGCCCATAGCTTCCCAAAATTCCTGGACGAGCTCGAGCAGCTTCTGACTAGCAACCGGATCTGGAAGCAACGTACCGTCGATATCGGAATCATGTCCCCCGAAGACGCCTTGGCGTGGGGATTTACCGGTCCCTGCATCCGTGCTTCGGGCATACCGTGGGACCTTAGGAAGTCCCAGCCCTACGACATGTATGCTCATGTCGATTTCGATGTGCCCGTCGCCCGCAATGGGGATTGTTACGATCGGTACCTCGTCCGCGTCGCCGAAATGCGGCAGAGCGTATATATCATCCAGCAATGCCTAGAAAAGATGCGCCCGGGCGACATCAAGATCGACGACCGAAAGTTCTCCGGGCCACGCCGTCAGGACATGAAGCGCTCGATGGAAGCATTGATCCATCACTTTAAATTATATACCGAAGGATACCATATCCCGGCAGGCTCTACCTACACCGCGACCGAGTCTCCAAAAGGGGAGTTCGGCGTGTACTTAGTGGCCGATGGCAGTAACCGGGCGTATCGGTGTAAAATCAGGCCCACGGGCTTTGCCCATCTTCAGGCGATCGAATTCATGTCCAAACGTCACATGCTCGCCGACGCCGTCGCCATCATCGGTTCGATCGACGTCGTTTTCGGCGAGATCGATCGATGAGTGGCGCACCGGTGGGCGGCGATTTGACTCAACCGAATTCATTCGCCTTCGACGCCGTAAGCGAAGCTGAAATCACTCAAATCTTGTTGAAGTATCCGCCAGCCCGCAAGGCTAGCGGTGTATTGCCCCTGCTCTATGTGGCGCAGCATCAAGCGAGGCGGCTTGAGGGCAGCGCCTGGGTTTCACGGGCTGCGATGGATGTGATCGCGACCCGGCTCGGGATGGCGCCAATCCGGGTGTATGAGGTCGCAACATTTTATTTGATGTTCAACACTAAACCGATCGGCAAGCACCACCTTCAAGTGTGCGGGACGACTCCATGCTGGTTGCGGGGCTCGGATGAGATTACCCGGGCCTGCCGTGACGAGACGGGTATTAAGGGGTCGGGTCAAACGAGCGACGATCGTGATTTCCATTTGAGTGAAGTGGAGTGTCTTGGCGCCTGTGTGAACGCGCCGATCCTGGCCGTTGATGATGACTATTACGAAGACCTCGACTATGAACGGACCCGCGCGTTACTACAGGCGCTGCGCCGCGGCGAGGCACCGCCCCCCGGGTCCACCATCGGCCGGATGACGTCTGCCCCCGAGGGCGGGGCAACCACATTGATAAGCGTGGAGTCCTAGGATGCTCGCCGACCGGGATCGTATCTTTACCAATCTTTATGGCCAGCATGACTGGAAGCTAAGGGGTGCGCGCGGGCGTGGTGATTGGGACGGCACGGCGGCGATCATCGCACGCGGCCGTGACGCGATCATCGATGAGATGAAGGCGTCCGGCCTTAGGGGGCGCGGCGGTGCCGGTTTCCCGACGGGTATGAAATGGTCGTTCATGCCGAAGCAGGCCGCCCCAGATGGGCGTCCGAGCTATCTGGTCGTGAATGCCGACGAGAGTGAGCCGGGCACATGCAAAGATCGTGATATCCTGCGGCACGACCCCCATAAGTTGATCGAAGGATGTCTCATCGCTTCGTTCGCTATGGGAGCGGCCGCCTGTTACGTCTATGTCAGGGGTGAGTATTTCAACGAAGCGAATAATCTTCAGGTCGCGGTTGATGAGGCTTACGCTGAGGGTTTGTTAGGGAAGAACGCTGCAGGTTCTGGATTTGATTTCGACTTGTTTGTTCACCGCGGTGCCGGTGCCTATATTTGCGGGGAGGAAACCGCTTTGCTCGAGAGTCTCGAGGGCAAGAAGGGTATGCCCCGCCTCAAGCCACCGTTTCCGGCCGCCGTCGGCCTCTACGGCTGCCCCACGACCGTCAACAATGTCGAAACGATCGCGGTTGTGCCGACCATCCTTCGCCGAGGTGGGGCCTGGTTCTCGGCACTAGGCCGGCCTAAAAATTCAGGTACGAAAATCTTTTGCATTAGCGGTCACGTGAATAAGCCATGCAATGTCGAGGAAGAACTCGGCATTCCTTTGCGCGAGTTGATTGAAAAATACGCCGGTGGGGTCCGTGGCGGCTGGGATAATCTGCTCGCAGTCATCCCGGGAGGGTCGAGCGTGCCGCTATTGCCGAAGGACATTTGCGATACAGTTTTGATGGATTTCGACAGCCTAAGGGATGTGAAGTCCGGACTTGGCACGGCCGGTGTGATCGTCATGGATAAATCAACCGACGTGATCCGGGCCATCGAACGCCTGGCACAATTCTATAAGCATGAGAGTTGTGGACAATGCACGCCCTGTCGCGAGGGCACCGGTTGGATGATGCGTGTCATGCGCCGCATGGTCCAGGGCCGGGCGGAGATTAGCGAGATCGACACCTTGGAACAGGTGACCCGGCAGATCGAAGGCCATACGATTTGTGCACTCGGTGACGCCGCGGCGTGGCCAATCCAGGGCCTTATTCGCCATTTCCGGCCCCTGATGGAAGAGCGCATCACCGCCTATAAAGCGACGCGCACTCCTGTCGCTGTTATCTCGATGGCTGCGGAATAAGCACATGACAAAGCTCAGCGTTGATGGAATCGAGGTCGAACTTCCGAGCGGTTCTTCAGTATTACAGGCATGTGAAGCCGCCGGAGTTGAAATTCCGCGTTTTTGTTATCACGAACGTCTCTCGGTCGCGGGTAACTGCCGGATGTGCCTGGTGGAAGTCGAGAAAGCGCCCAAACCGATCGCCAGCTGCGCCTATCCAATCGCGGACGGTATGGTGGTCAGAACAGATACCCCCATGGTGCGCCAAGCCCGGCGTGGCGTGATGGAATTCCTCCTGATCAATCACCCTTTGGATTGCCCGATCTGTGATCAAGGCGGCGAGTGTGACTTGCAAGACCAAGCCTATTCCTATGGGATGGATCACTCAAGATTTGCTGAAAATAAGCGGGCGGTGAAAGACAAGTATCTTGGCCCGCTGGTCAAGACGTTTATGACCCGCTGTATCCATTGCACCCGCTGCATACGTTTTAGTACTGAGGTGGCCGGTGTTTCGGAAATGGGTGCGACTTCCCGCGGCGAAAGCATGGAGATTGGGACCTATATCGAGAAAGCACTAACTACGGAACTGTCCGGAAACCTTATCGATATTTGTCCAGTCGGTGCGTTGTTGAATAAGCCGTATAGTTTCGTGGCTCGGCCCTGGGAACTCCGGAAGACGGATACGGTCGATGTGCACGATGCTCTCGGCACCAATATCCGTGTGGATGCCCGGGGGTCGGAGGTGCTACGCATTCTGCCGCGCACCAATGAAGACGTGAATGAGGAGTGGCTCGCCGACAAGGGACGGTTCAGCCATGATGGATTGAAGCGGCGTCGTCTTGACAGGCCATGGGTGCGAGTGGCCGGCACGCTCCAGCCCGCAACGTGGTCTGAAGCCTTCGCCGCGATCGCGAACGCCCTCGAAGGCGTATCTGGCGATCGTATCGGGGCGATCGCAGGTGATTTGTGCGATGCCGAAAGTATGGTGGCCTTAAAGGACTTGATGTCCGGCCTGGGCAGCACGAATACTGACTGTCGGCAAGATGGGGCGGGACTGGATGGCTCCCGCCGTGAGTACTATTTGTTTAACACCACCGTCGCGGGCATCGAGAGTGCCGACGCGATCCTCCTGATTGGCACAAACCCGCGGCGTGAGTCCCCGGTGCTAAACGCGCGTATCCGGAAGCAAGTAAGTCACGGTACCTGCCGGGTCGGTATGATCGGCGTGGTCGCAGACCTTACCTACCCCGTGGAGTATGTGGGCGACGGGCCGGGCGCAATGACCGGCTCAGGTCGGTTCTTGGAATTATTTCGTGCGGCGAAGCGCCCGATGGTCATCCTTGGTGCGGGCGCATTGGCCCGGGTGGATGGTCCAGGGATTTTGGCTGCCGCATGGCAGTTGGCATCATCGGCCGGAGCTCTCAGGCCAGATTGGCACGGATTCAATGTGCTCCATTCAGCTGCGGCTCGCGTGGGGGGCATGGATCTTGGCTTCCTGCCCGGCGCCGCGGGAAAAGGCACGGCAGCCATGCTCGGCGGCGGCGTGGATGTGCTTTGGCTTCTGGCCGCCGACGAGTTGGCCGCTTCGTCTATCTGTGCCGAAACCTTTGTGGTCTATCAAGGGCATCATGGTGATCAGGGGGCGGCCCGGGCCAACGTGATCCTGCCCGGCGCGGCTTACACCGAGAAGAATGGAACGTACGTGAATACGGAGGGGCGGGTGCAACGCGGCTTCATCGCCACGCCTCCACCTGGGGACGCGCGGGAGGATTGGAGCATTATCCGGGCTTTTAGCGCGGTAATTGCACGTCCACTGGCGTATGATGACCTCGCTGGTGTCAGGTCCCGGCTTGCTGATGTGAATCCTGTGTTTAGCCAGCTTCAATCCATTCACGTCAGCGGGTGCGCCGATCCAACGGGTCCGGTAAAAGCGGCGATCCATGACGCGCCATTCCGTCCGAGCATGCCAGACTACTATCTTACGAACGTAATCTCCCGTGCGAGCGCTACGATGGCCGAGTGTAGTCGTATTTACGCCGCTCCGATCCTGCAGGCAGCCGAGTAGATGGCCGAATTCCTCCTGACGCGGACCGGTATCCTTGTGCTTACCGTGGTGCAGACTCTGGCAATGTTAGTGCCCGTTCTCTTGAGCGTGGCCTATCTCACGTTGGCGGAGCGGAAGGTGATGGCCGCGATGCAGATGCGCCGCGGTCCTAATGTCGTCGGGCCTTTCGGGCTGCTACAGCCCTTTGCAGACGCACTTAAAATGTTGATGAAGGAGACGATCGTTCCAACCGGGGCGAGCCGGATCCTGTTCCTGGTCGCCCCGTTGCTCACGATGACGCTGGCGATGGTTGCGTGGGCTGTGATTCCGGTGAATGACGGATGGGCGATCGCCGACATAAACGTGGGCGTTCTTTATCTATTTGCAATCAGTAGCCTGGGTGTCTATGGGATTGTTATCGCTGGATGGGCAAGTAATTCAAAGTATGCCTTCCTCGGAGCGCTACGGTCAGCGGCTCAAATGGTCAGCTATGAAGTGAGCATGGGCTTTGTGATGGTGACGGTGCTGCTGTGCGCCGGGTCGTTAAACCTCACAGCTATCGTGCGCGCGCAGGAACATATCTGGTTCTTCATTCCGTTATTTCCGATGTTCGTTGTCTTCTTTATATCTACGCTGGCTGAGACTAATCGTGCGCCGTTCGATTTACCGGAAGGCGAAAGCGAAATCGTCGGCGGATTTCATGTTGAATATGGCGCAATGACATTCGGCCTCTTCTTCCTGGGCGAATACGCCAACATGATCCTGATGTCTGCTATGACCAGCATCCTGTTTTTGGGAGGCTGGCTCAGCCCGATCCCGTTTGCTCCATTCACCTGGGTGCCGGGACCGCTCTGGTTTATCGCCAAAATTTGCGTGGTGTTGTTTATGTTCATCTGGGTACGGGCGACGTTTCCGCGCTTTCGCTACGATCAACTGATGCGGCTCGGATGGAAAGTCTTTTTGCCCCTCTCCTTGGGTTGGCTCGTACTCACGGCGGGCGTCCTGTTGGGGACGGGATGGCTACCGGTTTCCCACCCGGTCTGATTGCTTTTGAATGCGGCGGGGCCTATGCCGCACTGCAAGATAGGATGTGAACGATGGCCCTGTTGGACCGAACTGCACGGAGCTTGCTACTGAGTGAATTGATCTCTGGCATGTCATTGACGCTGAAGTATTTTTTCAGGCCGAAAGCGACGATTAATTATCCGTTCGAAAAGGGTCCGATATCCCCCCGGTTCAAAGGCGAGCATGCCTTGCGACGTTATCCAAACGGTGAAGAACGTTGTATCGCGTGCAAGCTGTGTGAGGCCGTTTGCCCCGCGCTTGCGATCACGATCGAGGCCGAGCCTCGCGACGACGGCACACGGCGCACCACCCGCTATGACATCGACATGACCAAATGCATCTATTGCGGTCTGTGCGAGGAGAGCTGCCCAGTGGATGCAATCGTGGAAGGTCCAAACTTCGAGTTCGCGGTGGAAACGCGTGAGGAGCTGATGTATAATAAGCAAAAGCTGCTCTCCAACGGCGATCGCTGGGAGAGCGAACTATCAAAGCGTCTTGAACTCGACGCGCCTTATCGCTGATGCTTGTTTCTGCAGCTTTTTACCTATTTTCTGCAATCCTTATTGGGTGCGCTGTTGCGGTCATCACATCGCGTAATCCGGTCCACTCGGTGTTATTCCTGATATTGGCGTTCTTTAACGCGGCCGCCCTGTTTCTGATCGCCGGGGCGGAGTTCTTGGCGATGATCTTAGTCATCGTTTATGTGGGTGCCGTTGCGGTCCTTTTCCTTTTCGTCGTGATGATGCTCGATGTAAATTTTGGGCAATTACGAGAGGGCTACCAAAAATACGCCCCTATGGGCGCGGCGGTCGGAGCGGTCTTATTCGTCGAACTCATCGCAGTATTGGGGGCGTGGCGCTTTGCGCCCGAGGCAGCTTCAAGCCTCCGCTTGAGTACGACGCCGGGAGATTTGGATAATACAACCGCGTTAGGGCGATTAATTTACACCGACTATATCTTTTTGTTCCAAACCGCGGGCCTTATTCTGATGGTGGCGATGATCGGCGCGATCGTTCTGACCCATCGGGACCGCACGTCCACCAAGCGGCAAAGCATCGCCCGGCAGAATGCCCGAATGGTGAGTGACACCCTCGAAATCATGTCTGTAGCAACCGGGGCTGGAGCAAGTGTGTTCTTGCGGCCGAAGGCTGAGCCTGGTCGCACGCCAGCGCCCGCTGGACTTGAAAGCGGGCTCGACCATCCGCCTCCGGGAGAGCATTGATGATTGGGGTCGGCCATTATCTCGTCGTTGCAGCGATGTTACTCGTCATTGGTATCTTCGGCATTTTCCTCAACCGGAAGAATGTCATCGTGATTATGATGTCGGTGGAGCTGATGTTGCTTGCCGTCAACTTGAACTTTGTGGCGTTCAGCTCGGCATTGCACGATCTGGCCGGTCAGGTTTTTGCCATGTTCGTGCTTACAGTTGCCGCAGCCGAGGCGGCGATCGGGCTTGCGATCGTCGTCGTGTATTATCGTAATCGCGGTTCGATCCAGGTCGAAGACGTGAACTTGATGAAGGGCTGAGCGATGCTCTACGCCATCGCCGTGTTTTCTCCACTGTTCGGCTCTGTAATCGCTGGCATGTTCGGTCGGCAGATCGGCGATCGGGCCAGTCAGGCCGTAACGATCGGATGCATGGTTATCGCTTCGATCGCGGGGATCGTGTGTTTCCTGCCGTTTTTCCAAGATGACGTGATGCCGGGGAGCGTGCAGCTCGGGACCTGGATCGATGTCGGTGGCTTCAATGTGAACTGGGCGCTCCAATACGACACGCTATCGGCGATGATGGTCGCAATGGTGACCTTCATCGCGACCCTTATTCACATCTACAGCGTCGGCTATATGAGCCATGATGCCACTATACCACGTTTTTTTAGCTATTTAAGCCTATTTAGCTTTGCCATGCTAATGCTCGTGACTGCTGACAATTTGGTTCAATTGTTTTTCGGGTGGGAAGGTGTAGGCCTAGCAAGTTATTTGTTGATTGGCTATTGGTACGACCGGCCGAGTGCTTGCAAAGCGGCGATCAAGGCCTTTGTCGTCAACCGGGTAGGCGACCTCTTTTTTGCGGTCGGTATTGCACTGATCTTCTTGCAGTTCGGATCGGTGGAATTTACGGAGATCTTCAACCACGTGCATGATCACGTCGATGACACCTACCACGTGCTGGGTGGGACGTGGCGCGCATACGAAGTCATCGGGATTCTGCTGTTCCTTGGAGCGGCTGGAAAGTCGGCCCAGTTGGGGATGCATGTCTGGCTGCCGGACGCCATGGAAGGCCCCACTCCCGTCTCGGCGCTTATTCACGCAGCAACCATGGTGACCGCTGGCGTGTTCCTCATGGCCCGGATGTCGCCAGTATTAGAGTATGCACCTGGCGCGTTAGGACTCATCGCCTTCGTGGGGGCTAGTACGTGTCTTTTTGCAGCAACGATCGGATGCGTGCAGAATGATATCAAGCGCGTAATCGCCTATTCGACCTGTTCACAGCTGGGATATATGTTCTTAGCCGCCGGTGTCGGAGCATACCAGGCTTCGGTATTTCATCTATTTACTCACGCTTTTTTCAAAGCCTTGTTGTTTCTGGGTGCCGGGTCGGTCATTCATGCAATGTCGGACGAACAGGATATTCGGCGCATGGGTGGGATTTGGCGGATGATCCCTTGGACCTATGCCATGATGTGGCTCGGGAGCCTTGCGCTTGCCGGCATTCCGTTTTTCGCCGGCTATTATTCAAAGGACGCCATCCTAGAAGCCGCGTGGGCCCGCCACAGCGGAATCGGGACCTACGGTTTTATCTGTGGAACGGTGGCAGCTTTCCTGACGGCGTTCTATTCGTGGCGGCTGATCATCCTGACGTTCCATGGCACGCCCCGTGCCGATGAGAAGACGATGGCGCATGTGCACGAGAGCCCCGCGGTCATGGTTGCCCCCCTCATCGTGCTGGGCGTGGGTGCCGTCGTTACGGGCATCATGTTCGAAAGCAGCTTCATTGGTGAAGGCTGGCACGAGTTTTGGCGGGGCGCCATCGTGAATGGCCCGAACAATACGGTGCTTGATGACATGCATCACGTGCCGCTTCTGGTCAGCCTGTTGCCGACATTGGTCGGGGCGTTGGGTATCGGACTAGCCTACATGATGTATGTCGCCCGGCCCGAGTGGCCGGCCCGGGCGGCGAAGGCCATGCCGGGCTTATATCGGTTTGTGCTCAACAAATGGTATTTCGATGAGGTGTATGACGCGCTATTCGTCAGGCCCTTCGGCAGGCTGGCGCGGCTGCTGTGGAATGTCGGTGACGCTCGGCTCATCGATGGTATGCCCAATGGAATTGCCGGGCTGGCAGCCGGCGGATCGGCCCAGATCGTCCGGATTCAAACCGGGTCCATTGCGGTATATGCGTTCACCATGCTGATCGGGCTCGTGGTGTTGGTCAGCGTATTTCTGCTGTTTCGGTGATGATGATGAACGCCGCCGGGTTTCCCATTCTTTCGTTGCTAACGTGGCTGCCGCTGGTCGGCGTGGCCTTCATCCTGACCATCCGCGGCGAGGAGGCGGTGGTTGCGCAAAATTCACGCTGGGCGGCGCTGTGGACCAGTCTGATCGTCTTGTTGATTTCACTCGTGCTGTGGGCGCGGTTCGACGTTGCGGAGCCTGGGTATCAATTCATGGAGAGCGCCGCGTGGCTGCCTGAGTTCCGGGTCGGCTACCGGATGGGGGTTGACGGTATCTCCGTGTTGTTTGTGTTGCTGAGTACGGCGCTGACGCCGATTTGCATTTTGGCCAGTTGGGAGGCGATCACCTCGCGCGTGCGGGAGTATATGATCTCCTTCCTGGTGCTTGAAACTATGATGGTTGGCATGTTTGCGGCGCAAGACTTCGTCGTATTTTACATGTTCTTTGAAGGCGTGCTGATTCCGATGTTCTTGATCATTGGCGTCTGGGGCGGCGCGCGCCGGGTTTATGCGAGCTTCAAGTTCTTTCTCTATACGCTCGCGGGGTCCATTTTGATGCTGCTGGCGCTTTTGGCGGTATGGTACTACGCCGGAACCACCGACTTTGCGGTGCTGAGTACGACCCAATTTCCGGGCCGCATGCAGTTTTGGTTATTCCTGGCGTTCTTGGCGTCCTTCTCGGTCAAGGTCCCCATGTGGCCCGTGCACACGTGGCTGCCCGATGCGCATGTGGAGGCACCCACGGCAGGATCGGTCATCTTGGCGGGAGTATTGCTTAAGATGGGAGCGTATGGATTCCTCCGGTTCTCCATTCCGATGTTGCCGCAAGCCTCGCAGTATTTTGCGCCCTTGATGTTGAGCCTTGGCGTCATTGCGGTTATTTACACGTCCGCCGTGGCCTTTGCACAGACTGATATGAAGAAACTGATCGCATACTCGTCCGTCGCTCACATGGGCGTTGTCGTGATTGGTATGTTTACGTTTAATGTGCAGGGTATCGAGGGCGCATTGTTCCAAATGCTGTCCCATGGTGTGGTGTCGGCGGCGTTGTTCTTGTGCGTAGGCGTCGTTTACGATCGGATCCACACGCGGGACATCGCCCGGTATGGCGGCCTGGCCAAGCGCATGCCGGTTTACGCGCTGTTCTTCATGCTCTTCACCATGGCGAGCGTTGGCCTGCCGGGCACGGCGGGATTCGTCGGAGAGTTCTTGGTTCTGGTGGGTGCGTTCAAGGTCAGTTTCTGGCTCGCATTGCTTGGAAGCTCCGGTATGATTTTGGGTGCCGTGTATATGTTATATTTGTATCGCCGTGTGATTTTTGGTGTCATCACTCGGGATGATTTGCGCGGCATTCTCGATCTATCGCCGCGTGAGATCGCGATCTTTGTGCCGTTGATCGGCCTCACGCTGTGGATGGGTGTGTATCCATCCAGTTTCACCCAATTCTTCGACGCATCGGTCCATGCGATGGTCGAGGGCCATACCGCCGCGCTCTCGCAATCACGGCTCGCGGGGCTCACGCCATGAATTGGACTCTGGCCCTGCCCGAGATCGCGCTCGCTTTATCGGCGATGGGGATCCTGCTGTTGGGTGTTTCCAGAAAGCCTGAGCCAACGTTCATGTGCAGCATGCTGGCCGTCGGGGCATTGTTGCTGACCGCGGTCCTCGTTCTTTCGGCACAGGCTGGAGAGGCGTATCGCGGGCTGTTCGTGGTCGACAGCTTTAGTACGTTCATGAAGCTGCTGATCCTCGCCGGTGCGGCGATGTCGATGATCTTGGCGATGGATTATAATATCCGCGAGGGGATCAGCCGGTTTGAGTTTCCAGTCCTGATCCTTTTATCCACCGTCGGCATGATGATCATGTGCAGTACATCGAGCTTGATGACCCTGTATCTCGGGCTCGAGCTGCAATCATTGGCGCTCTATGTGCTGTGCGCGTTTGCCCGCGATGACGTGCGGTCGGCCGAGTCGGGGTTGAAATTCTTTGTCTTGGGCGCGTTGGCCTCCGGACTTATTTTGTACGGCATTTCTCTCGCCTATGGGTTCGCGGGCACGATGCAGTTCAGTGAGCTTGCGGCGGCGCTGGGTCAAAGCGGCGTGCCCTCCACGGGGCTGGTGGTGGGCATCGTCTTCATTGTCGCTGGTCTGGCCTTCAAGCTTTCGGCGGTGCCGTTCCATATGTGGACCCCCGACGTGTATGAGGGTGCCCCGACGCCGGTGACCGCGTTCATGAGCACTGCCCCCAAGGTGTCAGCGATTGCGTTATTGCTGCGGGCGCTGGAGGTGCCGTTCGGCGCGATCACGGGGCAATGGAGCGGACTGATCGTGCTTGTCTCGCTTGGGTCCATGATCCTTGGCGCGCTGGCGGCGATCGGGCAGAGCAATATCAAGCGGTTAATGGCGTATTCCAGCATTGGTCATATGGGCTACGCGTTGGTCGGTCTCGCCGTCGGCACCCCGGAGGGCGTTCGCGGCGTGTTGGTCTATATGGTGACCTACGTTTTCATGAGTGCCGGGGTTTTTGCGTGTATCATTGCAATGCGCCGTCAGGGGCGGATGCTCGAACAGATCGGGGACCTGTCTGGCTTGGCCCGTACTGACCCGGGGCTCGCGCTGGCGATGGCCGTATTCATGTTCTCGATGGCTGGGATCCCGCCATTCTCGGGCTTCTTTGCCAAGCTTTATGTGTTCTATCCTGCCGTGCAATCGGGTTATTGGACATTGTCGGTGGTCGGTGTGCTGACCAGCGTGGTCGGTGCATTCTACTATTTGCGTATTATCAAAATTATGTATTTCGATGCCGCGGTGCCTGCGTTCGACTTGCGCCCGCCCGCGGTATCGTTTGTGGCGGGAATCGGAGCGCTGGTCACCGGATTGTTCTTCATCTACCCGGCTCCGCTCGTCGGCGCGGCGCAGCAGGCGGCGAGGGTGTTGTTCGGATGACACCGCCGCCGGGATGGCGGTGGCAGCGATTCGAGGCGGTGCCCTCCACGTCGGACCTCTGTGTGACCTTGGCGGAGGCCGGTGAGCCGGACCGATTGGCGGTTCAGGCCGTGCGGCAAACCGCCCCGCGCGGCAGCCGGGGGCGCGACTGGGTCACGTTACCCGGTAACCTTGCCATGTCCGTGCTTCTGCGCCCCGCGTGCCCGGCGTCGGATGCGGGGCACTGGGCGCTGTTGGCGGCAGTCGCGATGGCGGAGGCGATCGAAAGCGTATCCCCCACGTCTCGAATCAATCTGAAATGGCCGAATGATCTCATGCTCGGGCCGTGCAAACTGGGTGGGATATTGCTCGATAGCGCATTGCGGGCGGATGGCCGGCTGGACTGGCTCGTCATCGGCTGCGGCGTGAATGTGGCCCAGGCCCCGGCGGGCGCGGCCGCCTTGCCGTTGCCGGTTTCGGACACGGACGTTGCGATGCAGTTCTTGACCCGGCTGGATGAGTGGGACCGGCGGCGGCTCGCGGAGGGGTTCGGCGCGGTCCGGCACGCCTGGGGCCTGCGCGGTCCGCAACTCGGGACGTGGTTACGAATCCGCACCGGCATGCACGATGTCGGTGGATCATTCGCGGGGCTCGGCGACACGGGTGCGCTGCTGCTTCAAACGGGTGGCCAGGTGCGGGCGTTCCAGACCGGCGACATGCTGCAGGCGGAGTCCTGAGCATGCTGTTGGTGGTGGATGCGGGGAACACGAACGTCGTCTTTGCCGTGCATGACGGCGCGTCCTGGCGCGGCATTTGGCGGATCGCGACCGAGCCGCAGCGCACGTCGGACGAATATGCCGTCTGGCTGCTCACCCTGTTCAACCTGGTCGGTTTGAAGCCCGGCGAGATCGAGCGCGCGGTAATCGGCACCGTCGTCCCTGCCGCACTCTATCACTTGCGCCGCCTGTGCCGCGATTGGTTTCAAACGGAGCCGCTGGTCGCGCGGTCCAGCCTGGATTGGGGCTTCACAATCGAGATCGACACCCCGTCCGAAGTCGGCGCGGACCGGCTGCTGAACACGCTGGCCGCGCATCAGGCCTATACGGGCCCGTTGATTGTCGTCGATTTTGGCACCGCCACGACCTTCGACGTGGTCGGGCATCACGGAGCTTATTGCGGCGGCGTGATTGCGCCGGGCATTAATCTGAGCATCGAGGCGCTGCATAAGGCGGCGGCGCGCCTGCCGCGGATCGGAATCGGCCGGCCGCAATCGGTGATCGGCCGTTCCACGATTCCGGCCATGCAGTCGGGCATTTATTGGGGCTATGTGGGCCTGGTGGAAGGGTTGATCACGCGCATCCGGGCGGAGTACGAGCATCCGCTACACGTGATCGCGACCGGGGGGTTGGCGCCGCTTTTGGCGGAAGGAACGACCATTATCGACCGGGTTGACCTTGATTTGACCCTAGACGGACTCCGCTTGTTGGCGGAGCGCAACCCCGCCCCCACATTAAGCCGTGACAGAATAAGAACAAACGAAAGCGATTAGATGGATGTTTATAGCGGTGATCTGGCCTTCCTGCCGTTAGGCGGGACGGGCGAGATCGGCATGAATTTGAATTTATACCGATGCAACGGCAAATGGCTGGCAGTGGATTGTGGGATCGGCTTCGGGGGGAATGAGAATCCCGAGGCCGAGATCATGATGCCCGACCCGGCGTTCATCGCCGAGCGGCGGGATCAGCTTTTGGCGCTGGTCATCACCCATGCGCATGAGGATCACATCGGCGCCGTGGCGCATTTGTGGCGTCAGTTGCGCTGTCCGGTGTATGCGACGCCGTTCGCAACAGCGGTGCTGCGGCGGAAATTGGGCGAGGCGGGTCTGGCCAACGAGGTCCGGATTCACACCATCCCGTCCGGCGGCAGCTTCGACCTGCCGCCGTTCAAGTGCGAGTTCATGCCGGTCACCCACTCTATTCCGGAGGCCCAGGCGCTCGTGCTGCGGACCCCGTTCGGCACTATTCTGCACACCGGTGACTGGAAGCTCGACCCGAATCCCTTGATCGGCCCGCCGGTGGACGAGGCCGCGTTCCGCCGTTTGGGTGAGGAGGGCGTGCTCGCGATGGTATGTGACAGCACCAACGCCATGGTGGACGGCCATTCTGGCAGCGAGGCGGAGGTTCGGACCTCAATGGGTGAGCTGATCCGCGGCATCAAAGGCCGGATCGCGGTCACGTGCTTCGCCAGCAACGTGGCCCGGGTCGAGAGCATCGCGCTTGCGGCACGGGACGCCGGGCGGCATGTGGCGCTGGTGGGGCGGTCACTCCGAAATCTCGAGGCGGCGGCGCGGGATTGTGGGTATTTGCGTACGGTGCCGGAGTTTATTCCGGAGGACGACGCCGGGTCGGTGCCGGACAGCAACTTGCTGATCCTGGTCACCGGCAGTCAGGGCGAGCCCCGCAGCGCGCTGTCCCGGATTGCGGCGGACACCCATCCCAACATCGCGCTGGGTGAAGGGGACACGGTGGTGTTCAGCAGCCGCATGATCCCGGGGAACGAGCGTCCGATCACGCTGGTGCAGGACAGCCTGGTTCGCCGCGGGGTCCGGGTGATCACCGATAATGACCATATGACGCACGTGTCCGGACATCCGGCGCGCGACGAATTGCGGATTCTGTATGATTGGGTGAAGCCAAAATACTGCGTGCCCGTCCATGGCGAATGGCGGCACATGCAGGCGCACGCGGCGCTGGCGAAGGAAACCGGGGCGGAGCCGGTGATTCTGGAGGACGGGGACATCCTGATGTTGTCGCCGGGACGGCCGGAGGTGGTGGACAGCGCGCCCGTGGGCCGGCTGGCACTCGATGGCAACCGGGTCGTCCCCATGACCGGCGGCGTACTCGCGGCCCGGCGGCGCATGCTGTTCAACGGCGTCGTGGTTGGCAGTTTCGCCGTGGATTCGGCGGGTCGGCTGGTGGGCACCCCCCGGGTCAGCGCGCCGGGCTTGTTCGAGCCGGAGGATCCCGAGGCCGCGCGGGTGACAGCCGATTTTGCGCAGGCGGTTCGGGATTTGCCGGCGGGGCTCCGCGCGGACGACTCCGCGTTGGCGGATGCGGCCCGGTCGGCGTTGCGCCGGGCGCTGGGGCGTAAGCAGCAGAAACGCCCCATGGTGGACGTTCACCTCCTGCGGGTCTGACGATGCATTGGTTTACGGCGTTCGTGGTGTTCATGATGATCTGGTGGACGGTGCTGTTTGCCGTGCTCCCGTTCGGCACGACACCGGTGGCGGAGCCAGATGCTGCGACCGGCTGGCGCGGTGTGCCGGCCGAGCCGCGGATGGGCCGAAAGGTGCTGATCACCACGGCGATATCGCTCGCTTTATGGGCAGCTACGATGGCGGTGATCGTAAGTGACGTGCTATCGTTTCGTGGAGCGCTGTTTTGACGTCCGTTTCGTGGGCGATAGCTTAAAAATTAAGCAACAAACGACCCATTCGCCAAAATTATGGCGATATCAAACAAAAATCTATTGGACCCCGTGAACGAGAGGGCACATCATCGCGACAGAACGAGGGCTTTCCTCATTCTGTCGCGTGCGTGGCGTTTCCTCCCTAAACTTGGCCCGCTGCGCTGCCAGCGCGCGGGCCTTTTTTTGTGTTACCGGCCTAGAACTTTCATGTCACGACATTTCGTGACCAGTATTGCCCAATTGCCGCAAGAAAACGTTGTGCATTGCAATATGTCGTTACGGTTCCACACGCTGGTCCGCCGGCCCATGGCATTGTAGGGTCCGCCTGTCTTTGATGAACAGGTTTTACGCATGCGCCTCACCAAATCCCTGCTGCCGACGCTGAAAGAAACGCCTGCCGAGGCCCAGATCGCGTCTCATCGGCTGATGTTGCGCGCCGGGCTGGTGCGGCAGGTTTCCGCGGGAATTTACGCGTGGCTCCCCGCCGGTTGGCGCATACTACGCAATATCGCGCAGATTGTCCGCGAAGAGCAGGACCGGGTGGGGGCGCAGGAATTGCTGTTGCCGACCCTGCAATCGGCCGAGCTCTGGCAGCGTGCGGGCCGGTATGACGCGTATGGACCAGAGATGCTGCGGATCAAGGACCGGCAGGACCGGGACCTCATCTATAGTCCGACCAATGAGCTGCTGATCGCTGATATCATGCGGCAATCTGTGAACTCGTACCGGGCACTGCCGCAGATTTTGTATCATATCCAGTGGAAATTCAGGGATGAAACCCGGCCCCGCTTCGGCGTGATGCGTGGGCGGGAGTTCTTGATGAAGGACGGCTATTCGTTCGACTTGGACCACACGAGCGCCGTGATGAGCTACCGGCAGATGATGCTGGCGTATCTCCGGACGTTCCAGCGGCTCGGTGTGCAGGCCGTGCCGATGGCGGCCGATACCGGGCCGATCGGCGGCGACCTCAGTCACGAATTCCACATTTTGGCCGAGACCGGGGAGAGCCAGGTGTTCTATGACGCCGATGTCGAGACCATCCGGGTCGGCACGGACGATGTGGACCACACCGATTCGGTCGCGCTGGAACAATTTTTCACCGCCGTGACCACGCCCTATGCCGCGACGGACGAAAAGCATGACCTGGCGGCGTGGGATAAAGTGCCCGCCGAGCGCCGCCGGGAGGGCAGGGGCATCGAGGTCGGCCAGATCTTCAATTTCGGCACGCTGTATAGCGAGCTGGTTGGCCTGCAGGTCGCGGGGCCGGATGGCAAGCCGATCCACCCGAATATGGGCAGCTACGGGATCGGCGTGTCGCGCCTGGTTGGCGCGCTGATCGAGGCGCATCACGATGACGCCGGTATCAAATGGCCGGACGGGGTGGCGCCCTTCAAGGCGGCGATTCTGAATTTGAAGCAGGGTGACGCGGCCACGGGGGCGGTGTGCGAACAGGCCTATGCGGCGCTCAAGGGCGAGGCGTTGTATGATGACCGGGAAGAGCGCGCCGGAGTGAAATTCGCGGACGCCGATCTGATGGGTCATCCGTGGCAGCTGATCATTGGCCCGCGTGGTGCGGCTGCCGGCACGGTGGAGCTAAAACGGCGCTCGACGGGCGAACGGCAGGAGCTTTCGCTGCCGAATGCGCTGACCCATATCGGTTAAGCAAGACCGCCCCCTCTCCCTCCGGGAGAGGGTTGGGGTGAGGGAAACCTCACTCAAGAACCCTCGGTGAGTATTCATCATGATAGACCGCTCTCGTCGTTTCCCTCACCCCGACCCTCTCCCGAGGGGAGAGGGGGAAGGAGACTGATGTTTGGCCCTTTCGAACGCGCCGTCGCTGGCCGGTATCTGCGCGCCCGGCGGGGGGAGCGGTTTGTGTCGGTCATCGCCGGGTTCAGCCTGGTGGGCATCGCGCTGGGTGTGGCCACGCTCATCATCGTCATGTCCGTCATGGGCGGGTTCCAGGTCGATCTGCTGAACCGCATCCTCGGCTTCAACGGCCACCTCGGCGTTTATGCCGCCAGCACGCCGCTGACCCAATATGATCAGCTCGCGGCCCGCATCCGCACCGTGCCGGGCGTGACCTCGGCCATTCCGGTCGTGGACGGGCAAGTGTTGCTGCAAAGCCCGCGCGGCCAATCCGCCGGCGGCCTGCTCCGCGGCATGTCGCAAGCCGATTTTAAAAGCCTCCACGCGGTCAGCGACCATATCGTCGGCGGTTCGCTCGATGACTTTAAACGCGAGGACGCAATCGCCATCGGCGTCGGCCTGGCGCAGAAATTCGGCCTGGCCGTCGGCGACCAGCTCACTCTGCTTTCCCCCGACGGCGCCGCCACCGCGTTCGGCACTATCCCCCGCGTCCGCGCCTACACGATCGCCGCGGTATTCCAGGTCGGCATGAACGAATATGACACCTCGTTCGTGTTCCTGCCGATCGAGGCGGCACAGATCTTCCTGCAACAGCCCGGCACCGCGTCCCAAATCGAAGTCATGGTCGATGACCCGAACCGCGTGCCCGAGATTGGCCGGACTATCAGGGAGGTAGCGCCGCCGAGCCAGGTGCGCGTGATCGATTGGCAACAAAACAACAATAGCTTTTTCGCCGCCGTCCAGGTCGAGCGGAATGTCATGTTCCTGATCCTGACACTTATTATCCTGGTGGCGGCCTTCAACGTCGTTAGTTCATTGATTATGATGGTGAAAGATAAGACACGGGACATCGCGGTTTTGCGCACCATCGGAGCGGGCCGGGGTGCTATTATGCGGATATTCCTTATGGCTGGTGCCTCGGTCGGGATTACTGGAACGATACTTGGCGTAGTCTTGGGTGTGCTATTCTGCCTCAATATTCAAACCATCCAGGGCTGGGTGGAGGCTGCGACCGGCTCCAGCGTGTTCAATCCCGAGGTCTATTACCTCGCGCACCTACCGGCAAAGCTGAACTGGCATGAGGTTCTGCAGGTCATGGTCATGGCGCTGACGCTGTCGTTGCTGGCCACGCTCTACCCCAGCTGGCGCGCTGCCCGGACGGACCCGGTGGAGGCGCTGCGGCATGAGTGATCCCTTGGTGCTGCAGGCCGTGTCCCGCGCCTATCGCAGCGGCGATCAAGACCTGCACGTGCTGTCCGGTGCCAATCTCACGCTGCGCGCCGGGGAGATCGTGGCCCTCGTCGCCCCGTCCGGTACCGGTAAGAGCACGCTGCTGCACCTCGCCGGCCTATTGGAACGGCCCGATTCCGGCGCCGTCATGGTGGACGGGCGCGATTCCGGCGGCCTGTCCGACCCGGAGCGCACCGCCATCCGCCGGGACCGGATCGGATTCGTCTATCAGGCGCACCATCTGCTGGCGGAGTTCACGGCGGTGGAAAACGTCACCCTGCCGCAGATGATCGGCGGCCGGGCTCATGCGAAGGACCGGGCGATGGCGTTGCTGACCGCGTTCGGATTGAAAGACCGCGCGCAGCATTTGCCCGGCAAGCTGTCGGGCGGGGAAAAGCAGCGCGTCGCGATTGCCCGGGCGCTCGCCAACGCGCCCGGTATCTTGCTGGCGGACGAGCCGACCGGCAACCTCGACGTCGGCACCAGTGGAGTCGTGTTCGAGGAATTGCTTCGCATGGTACGGCAGGAGGGCGTGGCGGCGCTGATCGCCACCCACAACCCGGAGCTGGCCGCGCGGATGGACCGCCGGGTCACGCTGCGGGATGGGCAAGTAGTGGAGCTATAATGCACGCAGCACAAACCGTTGGGTGGGCTTCAGCCCACCACGTGAGGTCGTGCCGGTCGTGGAGGGCTAAAGCCCGCCCTACTCGGCCTCAATGATGCACGCGGATTTCGTTCATCTCCGGGTCCACTCCGCCTACTCCCTGAGTGAGGGCGCGATCAAGGCCGACAAGATCGCGACGCTGGCGCAGGACGCACGCATGCCGGCGGTGGCGATCGCCGATAGCGGCAATCTGTTCGGCGCATTGGAGTTCAGCCAGTCCTGCGTGACCCGCGGCGTGCAACCCATTATCGGCTGCCAGATTTCCATCACCCGGGCCGAAAACGCTATGCTGGCCCCGGACCCGATCGTGCTGCTGGCGCAAGACGCGGCGGGCATGGCCAATCTGCAGCGCCTCTCGTCGCTCGGGTTTATGCAGGGTGACCCGGCGCTCCCGCAGATCACGCTGGATGCGCTGCTGTCCCATAACGAGGGCCTGCTGCTGCTGACCGGCGGCACGCGCGGCCCGGTCGCGCGCATGCTAATCGAAGGTCGCAAGCCCGACGCCGCGGCATTCCTCGAGCGTCTGACCGAGGCGTTCCCCGACCGCTGCCTGATGGAGCTGCACCGCCACGGCCTCCCCGTCGAGCGCGCCATCGAGCCCGGCCTGCTGCAACTGGCCGAAGATTATCGCCTACCGCTGCTGGCCACCAACGAGTGCTTCTTCACGACGGCCAAGATGCACGAGGCGCATGACGCCCTGCTGTGCATCGCCGAAGGCCGGCAGGTCAGCGAGGCGGAGCGCCGCCGCGTCACCGACCAGCATTGGTTCAAAACCGCCGCCGAGATGCGCACCCTGTTCGCCGATCTGCCGGACGCCTGCGACAACACCCTGGCCGTCGCCCGCTCCTGCGCCGTCATGGCCGAAAAGCGCGAGCCCCTGCTGCCGGTGTGCAGCAAAGTCCGCCCCGGCCAGACCGAAGACGAAACCCTCCGCGCCCTGGCCCGCGAAGGCCTCGCCCGGCGCATGGACGGCAAGGATGCCGAAACCCGCGCCATCTATGAACAACGCCTGGAATACGAGCTGGGCGTCATCAACGACATGGGCTTCCCCGGCTACTTCCTGATCGTGGCCGACTTCATCCAATGGGCCAAATCCCAGGACATCCCGGTCGGCCCCGGCCGCGGCTCCGGCGCCGGCTCCGTCGCGGCCTGGGCGCTCACGATCACGGACCTAGACCCCCTAGCCTGGGGCCTCCTGTTCGAGCGCTTCCTGAACCCCGAGCGCGTGTCCATGCCGGATTTCGACATCGATTTCTGCCAAGACCGCCGGGACGAGGTGATCGACTACGTCCGCCGCGAATACGGCGCGGACCGCGTGGCCCAAATCATCACCTTCGGCAAGCTGCAAGCCCGCGCCGCCATCCGCGACGTGGGCCGCGTGCTGGGCCTGCCCTACGGCCAGGTGAACCGCGTCGCCGAACTCATCCCCAACAACCCGGCCAAGCCCGTCACCCTCGCCCAAGCCATCGACGGCGAACCGCGCCTGCAAGAAATGCGCGACGCCGACGAAAGCGTCCGTCGCCTGATGGAGGTCGCCCTGCAACTGGAGGGCCTCTACCGCCACGCCAGCACCCACGCCGCCGGCCTCGTCATCGGCGACCGCCCCCTGATCGACCTCGTCCCGCTCTACCGCGACCCCAAGGCCGACACCCTGGTCACCCAATACGCCATGAAATACGTGGAGCAGGCCGGCCTGGTAAAATTCGACTTCCTAGGCCTCACCACCCTCACGATCCTGAAACAAGCCGTGGCGATCCTGGCGGCGCTGGGCACCCCGGTAGACATCGACCGCTTGCCGTTAGACGACACCAAAACCTACGAAATGCTGGCCAAGGGTGACGCCGGCGGCGTCTTCCAGTTCGAAAGTGCCGGCATGCGGGACGCGCTCCGCATGATCCGCCCGGACCGCTTCGAGGACCTCATCGCCGTCGGCGCCCTATACCGCCCGGGCCCCATGGCCAACATCCCCGACTACGGCAAGCGGAAGCACGGCGAGCCCTGGGACGCGCCACACCCCGAAATCCGCGCCATCCTCGCCGAAACCTACGGCATCATCGTCTATCAAGAGCAGGTCATGCAGATCGCCCAGACCATGGGCGGCTACAGCCTGGGCGGCGCCGACCTGCTGCGCCGGGCAATGGGCAAGAAGATCCGCGCCGAGATGGAGCAGCAGCGCGACACCTTCACCAAGGGCGCCACTGGCCGCGGCATCACGCCGGAAAAGGCCACCGAGGTGTTCGACCTCATGGCCAAATTCGCCGATTACGGCTTCAACAAAAGCCACGCCGCCGCCTATGCGCTGGTGAGCTATCAAACCGCCTGGATGAAGGCGAACCACCCGGTGGCCTTCCTCGCCGCCTGCATGAACCTCGCTTTGTCCAACACCGACAAGCTCGCGGCGTTGCGCCAGGAGGCCGAGCGCATGGGCATCCGCGTCCTGCCGCCGGACATCAACCGCTCCGGCGCGCGATTCACAGTTGAGGTGAATGAAGGCGTGCAGAGCATCCGCTACGCCCTGGCCGCGGTCAAAAAGGTGGGGGAAGCCGCGATGGCCGGTATCGTCCAGGCCCGCGGCGCCCACCCGTTCCGTGACCCGGCGGATTTCGCCGCCCGGATCGACCCGCGCCAGTTGAATAAGATGCAGCTGGAAAACCTCGCCCGCGCCGGCGCCTTCGACAGCCTGCACCCCAACCGCGCCCAGATCTTCACCGCCGCCGACACCCTGCTAAAACGCGCCCAGGCCCAAGCCGAAGAAGCCGCCACCGGCCAGCACGCCCTATTCGGCGGCGCGTCCGAGCCCGAGCCGCTGCGCCTCCCCCCCATGCCAGACTGGCCAGAGATGGAGCGCCTGGGCTTCGAAGCGGACGCCGTCGGCTTCCACCTCACCGCCCACCCCCTAGACAGCTACGCCCCGTTACTCCGCCGCCTAGGCGTAGTATCCTCCGCCTCAGTGGAATCCCGTGCCCGCGCCGGGCAAACGAGGTTGCGCTTGGCCGGCTGCATCGTCGGCACCCCCAAGGAGCGCAACACCAAAACCGGCAGCCGCATGGCCTGGGTGGCGCTCTCGGACGCTGCCGGGACGGTGGAGGTGACGTTGTTCAGCGAAGTCCTGCTCGCGTCGCGTGACGTGCTTAAGGCGGGCATGGCGGTGACGATGCAGGTGGATGCGCGCCTAGACGGCGACAGCTTGCGGCTGACCGCCGCGGACTGCCAGTCCCTAGACCGCGCCGCCGCCGACGCGGGCGCCGGCATGCGCATCTGGCTGGATAAAACCGAAGCCGTCCCCCACATCCGCGCCATCCTGTCCCGCGAAGGCAAAGGCCGCGGCCGCGTCACGCTAATCCCCCGCATCGACGACGCCCAAGCCGTAGAAATCACCGTCCCCGGCGGCTTCCTAGTCACACCCCGGCTGGCACAGGCGCTGAAGGTAGTGCCCGGCGTGGAACGGGTAGAGGAGGTGTGATGTCCCATAAGCGTATAAAACCAATGGCAACGATGAAAGACTCGTCGTTGCCAGCCCCGCTTGGGGCGCGGCAATCCAGGGGCGACAAGCGATCTTGTGGCCCTGGATCGCCGCGCCAAGCGGCTTGCGATGACGGTAATGATGGACGGGTAACCCAACTCCGCCGTTGGTATAGTAGGCACAAACCAGTCTGCTTCGGTGCCGTAGGATGGGCGAAACTCATCACCCGTCCAACATAACCTGCCGCACCGCCATCACCGCAATGGCCGCCGCCACCCTCGCCAAACCCGCCCTGTTGCGCGCGCAAACCGTCTCCACCCCCATCAAGATCGGCCTGCTCAGCGACGTAGGCGGCCCCTACCGCGAGGTCGGCGGACCCGGCAGCAAGCGCGCCGCCGAGATGGCAGTGGAAGACTTCGGCGCCACCCTGTTCGGCCGCCCCCTGGAAGTCCTGCAGGCCGATGACCAAAACAAGGCCGACATCGCCAGCGCCCAAGCCCGGCAATGGATCGATGACCAGGGCGTGACCGTGCTGTCCGACGGCGGCGGCTCGTCGGCCGGACTCGCGATCCAGCAGGTCGCGCGCGACCGCAAGCGCGTCTATCTCATGACCACGCCGACCTCGACCGCCCTGATCGGCGCGCAATGCTCCCCCCTACGGCTTCCAATTCGCGACCAACACCTACGCCCTGGCCAAGGCCGTCGGCGGCGCGCTGTCCCGGACCGACGGCGACACCTGGTTCTTCATCACCGCCGATTACGAGTTCGGCGCATCCTTGCAGGCCAACACCGAAACCTTCATCAAGGAGGCAGGCGGCCGCGTGCTGGGCGGCGCCCGCGCCCCCCTCGGCACCACCGACTTCTCGGCCTACCTGCTGCAGGCAAAGGCATCCGGCGCGAAAATCATCGGCCTCGCCAACGCCGGCACCGACCTGCAGAACTGCATCAAGCAGGCGCACGAGTTCGGCATCGTCGCCGCCGGCCAGCGCCTGGCGACGCTACTAATGATGATACCGGACGTTCTGGCCCTAGGTCAGGACACCCGCCGCGGCCTAGTGCTGAGCAACTCCTTCTACTGCAACCAGTCGGACGCGGCCCGCACCTGGTCCGACCGCTACGCCACCACGATGAACAAGCCCCCCACCGAATACAACGCCGCCTCCTACGCCGCCATCACCCACTGGCTCCGCGCCGCCCAATCCGCCAATACGCTGGACGCCGACACCGTGGCGGCCAAGATGCACGAACTGCCGGTAGAGGATTTCTACAACAAGGCCGTCCGCATCCTAGCCAACGGCTGCGTGCCAAACGCGATGTATCTGTGGGAGGTGAAGCCGGAAGCGGAGTCGAAACGACGGTGGGACGTGTATAATTTGCTGAGCACGATCCCTAGCCCGGACGCTTATCCGCCGGTGGGGATGTTCGGGTGCCCGCTGGCGCCGGCTTAGCAGACCCGGATGCAATTCGCAGGCTTATCTCGTAGTGGCTGCAACTTTCGGAGACTAACGCCGGGGCGCAAGGCGATCGCCGGGTCCAACCGGTTTTACCGTTGGTGCGTTTACCATC
>JAYVOF010000180.1:0-10157 GCA_043758105.1 Rhodospirillales bacterium
ACTGAAAGCCGGCCGTAGCTCCCCTCCAGTTTACGCCAAGGTGGAAGGTCAGCTATTTCAGTATCCCGCCCTGAAGTAGACAGGCAGCTATCCACCCAACCCCGACCTCAGCGCTCAAGGCCGGTGACGGGCCGCGGTTTCCATGAAGATCCCCATGCCGGACATTCGAGCTGAGTTATCACCGGAGAGGGGACCGCCGTCGTTTATGCTACATCGGGCTCATGCTCATCCGCGACACCGCCGCCCTCATCGCCGCAAACTTCTCGCCATCTGACCAAGCGACGGACCTAGACGCCGTTGCCCAGCGCTACGCCGTCGCCATTCCGGACGCGCTGCAGGCCCTCATCCACCACCCCGACGACCCCATCGGCCGGCAGTTCATCCCGCATCCGGACGAGCTCCACGCCGCCCCGCACGAGCGCCCCGACCCGATCGGCGATGATGCGCTCTCCCCCGTGCCCGGCATCGTTCATCGCTATGCCGACCGCGCGTTGCTGAAGCCGTTGCTGATTTGTCCGACGTATTGCCGGTTCTGCTTTCGTCGGGAGCATGTCGGGCCGGGGGGTGGGCTGTTGACGGATGCGCAGCTGGAGGGCGCGTTCGAGTGGCTTCGGGCGCATCCGGCCATTCGGGAGGTGATCCTTACTGGGGGGGATCCGCTTATGCTGTCGGGGCGGCGGCTGGGGGGTATTCTGGCGGCGCTCGATGCCATTCCGCATGTCGAGCTGCTGCGCATTCATACGCGGGTGCCGATTGCGGAGCCCGCGCGGGTCAGCAGCCTCCGCACCGAGAAGCCGCTTTGGCTGGTTGTGCATGTGAACCATGCGCGCGAGCTTTCTCCGGATGCCGTGGCCTCGCTGCGGCGCATTCAGGAGCAGGGGGTGCCCGTCCTGTCGCAGAGCGTGCTGCTGCGGGGGGTGAATGATAGTGCGGAGGCGTTAGAGGATTTGTTTCGGGCGCTGCTGCGGGCCAAGGTGAAGCCGTATTATTTGCATCAGCTGGACCCGGCGCCGGGCACTTCGCGGTTTCATGTGCCGATTGCGGAGGGGCAGGCTATATTGCGGGCGCTGCGCGGGCGGCTCACGGGGCTTGCTTGGCCGACCTATGTGCTGGACATCCCCGGAGGGCATGGCAAGGTGCCGATTGGGCCGGGGTATCTGGAGGGGGGCGTCGTGCGGGACCCGGATGGCTTGCCGCATCCGCTTGCCGGGGAGTAGAAGCGGCCACCGCAAACACTTGGATTCTTTTAGATGAAGCAGCAGGCCAACCTCATCCGCGCGGGACACGTGCTCGATCATGGCGGACGCCGCTGGACCGTGTTGAAGCAGCAGATCATCACGCCGGGCAAGGGTGGGGCGTTCATTCAGGTTGAGATGCGCGACCTCAAGACGGGCAACAAGACCAACGAGCGGTGGCGCACGGCGGATACCGTCGAGCGGCTGCAGACGTCGGAGAAGGATTTTACCTATAGCTATACGGATGACACCAACATCGTGTTGATGGACCCGGAGACGTTCGAGCAGACCCTCATTCCTTTGGTTCTGCTGGGCGAGCAGGCGGCGTTTCTGCAGGATAACATGACTGTCACCGTCGATCTGGTGGAGTCGGACGCGGTGGGGGTGCGGTTGCCCTCCACGGTGATTTTGACGATCACCGAGGCCGATCCGGTGGTGAAGGGGCAGACCGCGGCCAGCTCGTATAAGCCGGCCATGCTGTCCAACGGCGTGAAAACGTCCGTGCCGCCGTTCGTCGAAGCCGGGGAGCGGGTCGTGGTGCGGACCGAGGATGCTAGCTACGTGGAACGGGCGAAGTCTTGAGGGCGCATCTACTCTCTCTCCCGCTGGTGGGAGAGAGTTGGGCCACCGGAGCAGGCTGTCCTTGGAACCCCACCCTCACCCCCGCCCTCTCCCGCCAGCGGGAGAGGGGGCAGTAAGATGGCGCTCCGCCTTTCGCCGCATATGACGGTCATGCAGAACGCGGCGCAGAAAGCGGCGAAGCGGTTGTTGCGCGATTTTGCCGAGGTCGAGCAGCTGCAGGTCAGTGTGAAAGGGCCGGGGGATTTCGTCAGTCAGGCGGATATTCGGGCCGAGAATACGCTGAAGGAAGAACTCACTAAGTCGCGGCCGGGCTATAGCTTCCTGATGGAAGAGGCGGGCAAGTCCGGTAGTGATAACTGGGCCTGGCGCTGGATCATCGACCCGATCGATGGCACCAGCAACTTCCTGCACGGTATCCCGCATTGGTGCATTTCCATCGGGCTCGAGCACCGGCTGCCGGATGGCACCGCCGAGATTGCCGCGGCCATGATCTATAATCCCGTCAATGACGAGATGTTCTGGGCCGAAAAGGGCATCGGCGCCTTTGTGAACGAGCGGCGGCTGCGCGTTTCGGCCCGGCGGGAGTTCAATACGGCCCTGTTCGCCACCGGGATCCCCTTCGCCATCGTGCCCGCGCCGCAGCGGCTGGCGTTTGCGCGGACGCTGGGGTTGCTCATGCCGCAAGTGGCCGGCATCCGGCGGTTTGGCTCGGCCGCACTCGACCTCGCCTGGGTCGCGGCGGGGCGGTATGATGGATATTGGGAGCTGGGTCTCAAGCCGTGGGACATGGCCGCCGGGCTGCTGATCGTGCGGGAGGCCGGGGGCTTCGTCACTGACCCGGCGGGTGCGGAAAGCGTGCTGCATGAGGGCCCGAACGACATCGTGGCGGCTAATCCGCACATGCACGCCAAGCTGCTCGAGGCGGTCGCGGCGGGTGTGGACGCCGCCGGACGGCGTGAAAGCGTGCCGGCCTGATGCGGCGCCTTACCTTGCTTGGTCTGGTGCTGGCCGGGCCCGCCTTGGCGCAATCGAGCGTCAATACCGGCGCACTCGATACGATCCGGCCGACCCACGCCGCACGCGCCCCCCGTCACGCGCCGGCCCATCACGCCGGCCCGGCACCGAGCACGGCTGCCGTGACCAAAACGGCCAAGCCCGCCCTACAAGCGGCCCCGCCGCCGATCGCCGCCTTGCCGCCGCCGGTCGTGGTGCCCGTCGCCAAGCCGCCCCCGCCGCCGCCGGTGCCCGTGGTGGCGGACGCGCCCGGTGACGCCACGCCGTTGCCGACCGGTCTCCGCGTGACGTTCGGGGCCGACCGGGCCGATCTGAACCCTACCAGCGTGGACGCGATCCGCCGGTTCGCCGCGGAGGTGAAGCCGAACGAGCAGATCTCGATCGACGTGCTGGCGTTTGCCGGAGGCGGGCCGGACGACCCGTCCACACCGCGCCGGGTCTCGTTGGCGCGGGCGCTCGCGGCGCGGGCGGTGTTGATTAGTGAGGGTATTCCGTCCACCCGCATCTATCCGCGGGCGCTGGGCACCAATGCCGGGGATGGCCCGGCGGACCGGGTGGACGTGGTGCGGGCCGGTAACAAGCCGTGACGCGGCCCCGGACTTATTTGATCCGGATGCTCGTCTTCTTGCTGGCGGTGCTGATTCTGACCGGCTTTCTGTCCGGTGCCTTGTTCATTGCTTTCGGCAGCAACCCGCTGCTGAACAGCCTCATCTTGATGGTCCTGCTGATCGGCATCGGCTGGAACATGCTGCAGGTGATCCGGTTGACGCCGGAGGTGCTGTGGCTCGAGACGTTCCAGACCCAACGCGCCAAGCTCGCGACCCTGCCG
This sequence comes from Rhodospirillales bacterium, assembly GCA_043758105.1. Classification (GTDB taxonomy): domain Bacteria; phylum Pseudomonadota; class Alphaproteobacteria; order Acetobacterales; family Acetobacteraceae; genus JANPPS01. The sequence continues at coordinate 3,661 of JAYVOF010000180.1, forward strand.
CCCCCGCGGTTGTTGGCGCCGATGGCCAGCATGCTGGCGTTACGGCAGGCGAAGTCGCGCGAGGGCCATGACCGGTTCACGCTGTCGGCGCCGGCCATGCGGTCGCTGTTGGATAGTCTGTCGTCCCGCCTGGATGAGAGCCGGGAGCTGTCGCGTTACATGACCGGGCTGCTGATTTTCCTGGGGTTACTCGGCACGTTCTGGGGATTATTGCTGACGGTCGCGTCGGTGTCCGATGTGATCGGCAGTATGTCGATCGGCTCCGGTGACCTCAATGCGCTGTTCGAGCAGTTGAAGTCTGGGCTGGCCAAACCGTTGCGCGGTATGGGGACGGCGTTCAGCTCCAGCATGTTCGGGTTGGCTGGTGCGCTGGTTCTGGGCTTCCTCGATCTGACCGCCGGGCAGGCGCAGAACCGGTTTTTCAATGAGTTGGAGGAGTGGCTGGCCGGCCTCACCCGGCTCACGTCCGGGGCGCTGGGCGAGGGCGCGGAGGCGTCGGTGCCGGTCTATGTGCAGGCGCTGCTGGAGCAGACGGCCGAGAATATGGAGAATTTGCAGACGATTTTGGTCCGTGGCGAGGCCGGGCAACAGCAGGCGAACGCGGCGGTGATCGCGCTCAGCGACAAGATCGCCACGCTGTCGGACACCATGCGCGCCAACCAGCAGCTGATGCTGCGCATTGCCGAGAATCAGGCCGCGCTCACCCCGGCGCTGACCCGGCTGGGCGAGCGGGATACGGATGACGCGTCGCGCGGCCATTTGCGCAGCATCGAGGGTCTGATGCAGCGGCTGGTGACGGAGGGCGAGCAGGGCCGGGTGCAGAGCACGTCCGAGCTCCGCAACGATATTCGCGTGCTGACGCGCACCCTGGCCGCGCTGGCGGAAGGCCCGGCGGCGTGAGTTTACCGGGCAGTCCTTCGTAATGCCCCGCTCCCGCCGCGGACGGGCCAGTGATGAGTTGAATCCGTGGCCCGGCTATGTGGACGCGCTGTCCACGCTGTTGATGGTCATCATCTTCGTGCTGCTAGTGTTCGTGCTGGCGCAGGCGTTTTTGTCCGTGGCGTTGTCCGGGCGGGACCGGGCGCTCGACCGGTTGAACCAGCAGGTGGCCGAACTGACGGACATGTTGTCGCTGGAGCGGGGACGGGGCACGGAGCTGCAGGCGTCGGTCGCCAGTCTCAACCGGGATTTGTCCACGGCCAGCGCCGCGCGGCAGGACCTCACCCGGGACTTCGCGGCGCTGCGGGATGAGGGCGGGCGGGTGCAGGCGGAGCGGGACGCGCTGCGGGCGGAGCGGGACCGGCTGTCGGCGCGGCTGGCCGATGCGGAGTTGCAAGCCGGGTCGGCCACGGCGCGGCTGCAGGCGTTGCAGGGGCGTTTGGCCGAAACCGCCGGGCGCACGGATGCGGCTGGGGTGGAGGCGGCGGAGCTGGCCGGGCAATTGGCCCAATCCCGGCGGGACCTGGCGGCGATGCGGGCCCAGATGGACGCCTTGAACCGGACCGTGACGGCCGACCGCGCGACCATCGAGGCCCGGGTTGCGGATGTTATGCGGTTGAATGATCAGGTCCGGCAACTGACCGCGCTACGAGATGAGCTCGAGAAGCAGGCAAAGGATGCCGCCGTGCGGGCCACCACCGAGGCAGAGCGGCGGGAGGCCGTGGCGGCGGCGCTCACGAACGAGCAGAGGCTGGGCGAAAGCGGACGCGCCCAGGTGGCGCTGTTGACCCGGCAGGTCGAGCAATTGCGGGCGCAGATGGCCGCGGTTAGCGCCGCCCTCGCGCTGGCGGAGGCTGGCGGGCGGGATAAGGACACGCAGATCGCCGGGCTGTCCACGCGGTTGAACGTGGCACTGGCGTCCAAGGTGGAGGAGCTGCAGCGGTATCGGAGCGAGTTCTTCGGCCGGCTGCGTGACGTGCTGGCCAACCGGCCCGGCGTGCAGGTGGTGGGGGACCGGTTCGTGTTCCAGAGCGAGGTGCTGTTTCCGACCGGGAGCGCGGATATGACGGGTGCCGGGCAGGAGCAGATCAAGGCGCTGGCGACGACGCTGAAAGAGATTGCCGGGGAAATTCCGGCTGATATCAATTGGTTGCTGCGCGTCGATGGCCACGCCGACCGCCTGCCGGTCGGACGCGGCGTGTTCGCCAGCAACTGGGAGCTGTCGTCGCAGCGGGCGATCAACGTAGTGAAATTGCTGGTGGAGGAGGGCGTTCCGGCCCCCCGGCTGGCCGCCACGGGATTTGGTGAGTTCCAGCCGCTCGATCCGTCCGATAGCCAGGGCGCCTACGCCCGCAACCGCCGCATCGAGTTGCGGCTGACCGACAGGTAAACCATGCACACCGGCGCCCGCACCCCCGTGCCCTTGGATTTGAGCGGCCAACGCGTCCTGATCACCGCCGGTGCCGGCGGCATTGGACGCGTGATGGCGGATAGTTTCGTGGCGTGCGGGGCGCGTGTGTTCGTGTCGGATGTGGACGAGGCGGCGCTGGTGGAATGCGGCTATCCCGGCATGCGGGCGGATGCCGGGGTGGCGGCGGAGCTGGACGCGTTCATGGCCGCCGGCATTAAGGCGCTGGGTGGGTTGGACGTGCTGGTGAACAACGCCGGGATCGCCGGGCCGACCGCGCGGGTGGAGGACGTGACCCCCGCCGAGCTGGACGCCACGCTGCAGGTGGACCTGGCCGCGATGTTCCACTGCGCCCGCGGCGCGATCCCGGCTTTGCGCGCGGCGGGCGGGGGTACGATCGTGAATTTGAGTTCCGCCGCCGGTAAATTCGGCTTTCCGCTGCGCAGCCCGTACGCCGCTGCGAAATGGGGCGTGGTGGGCTTCACCCGGACGCTGGCGATGGAATTGGGCGGCGACCGGATCCGCGTGAACGCGATTTTGCCGGGTTTGGTGGACGGGCCGCGCATCCGCAGCGTGATTCGCAACAAGGCCGCTGCTGCTGGCATCGGCGACAACGAACAGACGGAGCGGGCGCTGGCGAGCGTGGGGTTGCGCTGCTTTGTGACGCAGCAGGACATTGCCAACATGGCGCTGTATCTGTGCAGCCCGTTCGGCGCGACCATCAGTGGACAGGCGATCAGCGTGGATGGGGGGATGGAGTGGTTGGCGTAAAGCCTGCCAAACTCATTGACTTCGATATGTCAAGGATGACATATCGTTCTTCGGGAAGCGGGCGGCTCTCAGGAACAGGCTTACACCACGCCCAATCGTCTGGATCGGGAGCAGCAAGGCCGATATTTCCGCGCTGCCCGGCCCGGTAAAAGCATCGTTTGGACTGCGCCTTTACGAACTGCAGCGTGGCGGAGCACCGCTCGACATGAAGCCGATGACGCAATTCGGCAGCGGGATCTACGAGCTGCGGGACAGCTTCGACACCAACGCCTACCGCGTGATTTACGTCGTTAATCTCAATAAGGCGCTCTACGTGCTGCACGCCTTCACCAAGAAATCCAAGTCGGGCATGGGTCTTCCGAAACCTGACGCAACGCTGATCGAGATACGGCTGCGGCGCGCACGCGAACTGGATGCAAAGGGAGATTGACAATGACGGATCCGGATTTTGAAGCTGGTAGCGGCAACGTGTTTACTGATTTGAGCTTTACGCCGGAGGAAGCGGAGGAGTTTACCGCCAAGAGCGCGCTGATCCTCGCCGTGAAAGCGACCGTAGCTGCACGGACGCTGACGCAACAACAGGCCGCAAAAATCTGTGGCACGGATCAGCCGACGCTTTCAAAGGTGCTGCACGGCCGCATGGAAAGCGTCACGATCGACCGGTTGGCGCACTGGCTCACCGCGCTCGGTCAGGATGTCGAGATTACCGTGAGACCGGCCCCTGCCAGCCGCCACGCCCGGCTGCATGTTGCTTCGGCGGCATAGCTTTCCACGGCTGCTTGCTGATATAGGTTTAGCCTACTCCTCCCGATGCGCCTCCGCCTCGGCCCGTAGCCGGCGGAAGCTTAGGCGGCTGAAGGGCAACATGCCGAGGTAGATTAGGCCCGCTGCCGCCAGGGCGGCCCAGGGGTCGGCGACCAGGACCGCCGTGAATACGCCCACGCCCAGCAAGAGGGGAAGCACGTAGTCGCGGGGGACTTTGAAGTTTTTGAAGCTCCAGACTGGTAACGTCGAGACCAGCATGAGGGCGGTGCCGATCAGGACGATCGCGCAGAAGGCCGGGTGGTGGGATAGGGTTACGAGCCAGGGGAGGTTCAGCTGGCGGCCTTCTAGCCCGAGGAATAACGGGAACAGCGCCAGCCCTGCCCCGGCCGGTGCGGGGACGCCGGTGAAGAAATTGTAGGCGTAGGCGTGGGCGATCGGTGGGGCATGGTCTAGTGTCGCGTTGAACCGGGCGAGGCGGAGCGCCATGCAGACGGCGAAGATGAGGCACGGTGTGAAGCCGAAGCCGCCGGCGGTTTGTAATGACCAGAGATACAGCACGAAGGCCGGGGCCACGCCGAACGCACAGAAATCGGTTAGGCTGTCGAACTCCGCGCCGAAGCGGGAGGTCGCCTTCAACAGCCGGGCTAGGCGTCCGTCCAGGCCATCGATGCAGCCGGCCACCACGATCGCCACCGCGGCCGCGCCGAACCGGCCCTCCAGCGCGTATCGCATCGAACTCAGCCCGGCGCACAATCCGACCATCGTCAGGATATTGGGGATCATCCGGTTGAAGCTCGGCCCGGCATAACGCGGGCGCTGCCGCGGGCGGAAGCGGGTGCGGAGCCGGGCGACGGGGGTCATGTCAGCTCGGCCATCACGGTTTCGCCGCCGACCATCGTCTGGCCGACGCAGACCAGCGGTGCCACACCCTCCGGCAGATAGAGGTCCGTGCGGCTGCCGAAGCGGATGATGCCGAAGCGGGCGCCGCCCTGCACGGTGTCGCCGGTTTTGACCTGGCAAATGATGCGGCGGGCGATCAGGCCGGCGATTTGCACGACGGCGATGCTGCGTCCATCGGCCAGCCGGATCGCCAGCGCGTTGCGCTCATTCAGCTCGCTTGCTTTGTCCACGCTGGCGTTGAGGAATTGGCCGGTGTGGTAGGCCACGGCGGTGACGGTGCCGTCGCCGGGCACGCGGTTTACGTGGACGTTCAGCACGGACAGGAACGTCGCCACCCGCCAGCGGGGTGCGGCGCCGAGGCCCAGCTCCGCGGGCGGCGCCACCTGCTCGACCGACACCACCCGGCCATCCGCGGGGGCCACGAGGGCGCCGGGGCGGGTGGGGCGCACGCGCTCTGGGTCGCGAAAGAAATAGAGGCAGAAGCCGAGCAGTCCGAGCGCCGCCCAGAATAGCCATTGCGTGAGCACGAGGCCCAGCAGCATCAGCACGGCCGCGCCGATGATGAACGGGCGTCCGGCCGGGTGCGGCGGGGCGAGGACGGAGCGGATGGTTTGGGTGAAGGTCATGATGGCGGGGTTATGCGGGGGGCCCGGTATGCAATCAAGTTACGGGGTCGGGAGGGTGAGGGCCTGACCAGGATAGATCCGTTTCGGGTCACGGATCTGCTCTTGGTTGGCGAGGTAGATTACGGTGTAGCGCACGCCGCTGCCATAGGTGTGCCGGGCGATCCGCCATAGATTTTGGCCGGGCTGCACCACCACGCGGCCGGCCGCGACGGATTCGGGCGGGAGGACGGTGCGCTCGAACGGGAGTTCGATCCGGGCGGTCACGCGGTCTCCGGCGGCTGTCGCCTGATCGAGGCGGAGGCGGTGGACGCCGCCGGCGACGGGCTGCGTGGGGGTGAGCTCCCACTTTCCGGAGGCATCCGCGACCACTTCGCCCGCGGGCGCGTTATCGACGAAGACCCGCACGGACGCGCCGGGGGCGGCGGTGCCGGTGAAGCGGATATCGCCGCTTTCGGTATAATCGACGGTGCCGAGCCCCAGGGCCGCGGTGGCGGGCCGGGGCGCGGCGGGGCTGGTTTGCAAGAGGCGGGGGGGCCCGGCTTGTGGCAGCAGGAGGGCCACGGCCGGTGCTTGGGCTGGGGCTGGAGCCGGCTCGGGGATCGGGGCGGGAGCAGAGGGCGTGGGCTCGACCGGGTTTGTGACGCTAGCGTCGGCGATCTTAGGCTTCACTGGGAATTGCGGGATGGCGAGCAGGACGGATTCGCGTCCCTTCACCACCGGGCCCGACGCCTCGACCTCGGTAAGGGTCAGCTCCCGCCCGCCGGATGCGAGGGGTTGGCTGGGGATCAAGACCCAGTTACCGCGCGCGTCGGCATGGGCGGTGCCCAGAATGGTATCGCCGTCACGCACGACGACGTCATACCCAGGCTCGGCCTGCCCGGCGAGCACCGCAGAGCCGTTGGGGGAGACGCGGACCACGTCGAAGCTGGGTGGGATCGGACCCGGGATCACAGGTATGCTGGCGGCCGATGGGGGAGGCGGTTGAGCGGTGGATGGAGTGGGGGTGCGATCCGGCAGGAGTGAGATCGGACCCGCAGACTGGCTGGCGATACGGGTCGCGAACTGGCTCGCCTCCGGCCAAAGCCATA
>JAYVOF010000181.1:0-10155 GCA_043758105.1 Rhodospirillales bacterium
CAACAGCCTTGAGGTGAACAAGTCCAGGAGAACTTACAGCAAGATTAGCCCTGCGAGGGTGCATAAACTTGGTTAAACTCATTAGAAATGGACCCGCTCAACAACTGTTTCGCGCCTGGCACCGGCGCCCCTCCGCCGGAGTTCGTGGGCGGGCCCGGTATCCTCGAGCAGGCGCAATTCGCCCTCGCCCGCGTGAAACGGGGCCGGTTTGCTGCTATCTGCGTGCGATGGCCGAGCTTGGCCCCGGGCCGCACCGCAGCCGCGACATCTCGGTAAAGGTCAAGGCCAAGAGCACCAGCCACGGTTCATGCGCCAGATTATGCCGGATTTCCGTAAAACGATCTTGCCGGACTTCCGTCGATACTCAGCTCTGCCGTTCGGCCGATACCAGCAGCACCTGACCAGACCCAGGCAACAGCCGGGTAAGGCCGCGGATCGCCCTTGCCGCAGCTTGTGTGCCAACATTACGAAACTCACCCGGACCGTGGCCCGCGTTGAAAGTGCTCGTGGTGATGGCCGAAAAGCCAAGGTGCCCCAGCAAGCGTCTTAACCGGCGACCGTCGTAATACATGATATGCCCCAGCAAGCCGCGGTCCACGTCGTCCGGTTCATCCATGAAGTGGAGAAAATCCCATTGACCCAGCGCGAACCGAATCCGGTGCTCGAGATAGACAGCATTTGGCGTGGTGATGAGCAGCATCCCACCCGGCCGCAACGCGCGCTGGCAGGAGCGGAGCAAACGGACGGCAACCGAGAGGTCCAGATGCTCCAAAATCTCCGTGCACAGCACGATATCCGCCAACCCCTCTGGGACCGAGAAGTCCGGATCACGAAAGTCTCGCTCAAGCCTCTCGATGCCGCGCGCGTCCAGCCATCCGCAGACCGTTGGACTGGAGAAGGTTTGAGACAGCGGATGATCCACGACTTGCCAGCTCAGACGTGTCTCCCCGAGCTGTCCGTCGATGATGTCGAACAGCACCGGGTCCGGTTTGCCTTCGTTGAGACCCGACAGGTTCAGCACCCTAACCTGATCCAGCTTATGCCGACGGACATACCCGATGATCAGGTTGACCAAATGCCACACCCGGGGCCCCCCGCTAATGCTCCATTGTGTGCTCGGGGGTTAGCCGGCCGTGCAGTTGCCGGTCCATTTCGTCGAACGCTCGGATAACGTAGGCCTGCATGGATGTCGAATTCTGCGGGTCAGGCGGCCCGGTAACAAAACACTTTGGTGCGACATTCATCGTTGTATCATCCTGAGCCCAGGCCACAGGACCGTGCAGCATGGATTACCGTTTGGCCAGCCCCACGGTCCGCAGCGGTGGCGCGCCGGGTGCGCGAGGCCGCCGGGCGGTGTTGGGAGGGCTGACACCGCCGACATTCGAACCATACGTGCAGCCCATCTCACGCAAGACTACGCGAAGCGCATGCGGAAGTTCGGGATGGAGCCGTTGTTGTAGCCACCCTTGTTATAAGGCACGTGCGCCGGCTGCACGTCGCCGTTGCAGGCTGTGGTGCGGGTTTCGATGGCGTAGTCGCCGGGGAGGGGGTCGAACGGGAATTCGAAGCGGACCCAGGTGTAGCGGTTGGGCTGGGCGTCGATGATCCGCGCCGCCTGCCACGTGCCGCCGTTCACCCGGACATCCACCTGTTTTACTCCGGCCTGCGGAGCCCACGCGTAACCACGCATCGTCTGCGCGCCTGCGGGCATGACCGGCAGCTCGCCGCGGTCCAGCGGATAATTGGGTGGGATGTCCGGCTGCTTGGCAAAGACCAGCGGCACCGTCAGCATCGAGCGGGGTGGCTGCCAGGTGACGGGCTGGCCCAGCAACTGATCCGGGCGGATGAACCGAAACTCGTCACCCGGTGCTGCGACGGGCGGGGGATAGTCCGGGCCGATCATGGTGTGGTCCGTGGTATTGAGCCGCGCCCAGAAATCATGGGACGCGATCTTCACCTCCGTCAGCCACTTGGTGCTCGCACCGCCGCACCAGCCCGGCACGAACGCCCGCACCGGCGCGCCGTGATCCGGCAGGAGCGCGCGGCCGTTCATTTTGTAGGCGAGGCCGATATCGTCGCCGCGGTCCAGCGCCTCGCCGATCGGGATCGGCCGGCCGGTATCGGACTCGGTATTCGGCGCCTTGCCGTCCACGCCGGACCAGAACAGCACGGCCTTCGCGTTGGGTTTGAGGCCGACCAGGCCCAGGATGTGGCTGATCGGCACATATTGCCACTCCGCCATGCCGACGCCGCCCAGGCCCCAGCCATTGCCGCTGACTTTCGTGGGCGCGTCCAGGAAGTTCTCCTGCTCCCAAAACAATGACCGACCGTTGCCCGCGCATTGCATGACGCTGATGATCGAGCGGGACGGCATGCGGAGCAGGTCCTCATAGCCGATCTCGATCGGGCGCTCGACCGCGTCCCCATGGATCTTCAAGCGCCAGAACCGCGGATCGACCCGGCGGTCCAGCTCGGGCCGGGGAGTGGGGTAGGCGTTGCGGATGTAGAAATCGGACAGCGGGCTGACATAGGTGTCGAAATTCCACCAGGCGCCGCCCTGGTTGGTGGGATTGAGGTCCGTTAGTAGGCCCACGTCCTTCACGAACGACGGATGGATGCGGGATGGGCCGCGCCCGGCTTGGCCGATCGTGAGCCTGGCGTCCGGCTCGAACCGGGCTTCCCCGCCCCGGGCCCCGGTGCCTGCGAGGGCCGCGCCGCTCAGGGCGCCCACGAAGAATTTACGCCGCGCCAGCGGCAACAGGTCGGCCATCACGTCGGGAAGGCTGCTGCTCATCGGGCTGGTCCATGGTTGGCGCGCCTACGGTTGCCGGCATCCGGCTATGCGCAATCGCCACCGCCCACGCAAGGACAAACCGGTGGCAAACCAGTGGGCTTCGTTCGGCGTTCCATTAAGTGGAGGTCATCGATGAACCGAGTCGTGAGCAAAGTGCCGGAGGTGACGCTTGCCTTTTGGCTGATCAAAATCGCCGCCACCACTCTGGGTGAGACTGCGGGTGATGCGGTGACCATGACGTTGAAGCTCGGCTACTTGATCGGCACCATCATCTTTGCCGCGCTGTTCATCGGCGGGGTGGCGGCGCAAATTTCCGCCCGGCGCTTCCACCCGTTCCTCTATTGGGCCGTGATCGTCGCCACCACGACCGCCGGGACGACGCTCGCGGATTTCTTCGACCGCTCGCTCGGCATCGGCTATGTCGGCGGCTCTACTACGCTGTTTCTGCTGCTGATCGCGACATTGGTCCTGTGGTATCGCACGCTGGGCACCGTCTCGGTGGATAGCGTGACCACGAAGCCGGCGGAGATGTTCTATTGGGCGACCATCATGTTCTCGCAGACGCTCGGCACCGCACTCGGCGACTTTCTGGCCGACACCGGAGGGCTCGGGTATGAGGGCGGGGCCATCGTGTTCGCCGCCGGGCTCGCGGTTGTGGCCGGGCTGTATTATTTCACCGCGGCGTCCCGCACCGTGCTGTTCTGGGCCGCGTTCATCCTGACCCGTCCGCTGGGGGCGACGGTGGGTGACTTACTCGACAAGCCGCTGGCCAATGGCGGCCTGGCGCTGGGCCGGTTCGACGCGTCCGCGGTGCTGCTGGTCCTAATGGTCGCTGCTATCCTGGTGTTCCCGCAGCGCGCCGGGCGTTACCCCGCCTAATCCGAATCAGGCTGGCCTGCGTCAGTCACCAGCCCAACCTCCGTGCGCCGGAGCGGGCGGCCGTCCTGGTTCCGAACGCACACAGGGGCCACGTTCTGCCCCGTCTTGGCTTCGATCATGCGCGAAACCGGTGCGCCCGGCACCGCCAGCCAGCGGTTGCCGTATTGCAGCATGGCCCCCACGACCGTCACCAAATCGTCGCCCATCGGCGTGAGGACGTATTCCTCCCGCCGCCCGCCCTCGATAATGGGCCGCCGGAACAGCACGCCGCCCTCCACCAGCCTTTTCAATCGAACGGTCAACGCGTTGCGGGAAATGCCCAGGCGCTGCTGGAAATCGTCGAAGCGGGTCACCCCTAAAAGGGCGTCACGGATGACGAGCAAACTCCACCACTCCCCCACCAGGTCGAGGGTGCGGGCGATCGGGCAATCGGCCTCCGAGAAATCTTTGCGCTTCATGTGAAAGATATACGACAGGGGGTTGCGAAATTGAACCTCTGATATCAGTTGCCTCTTTGAACTTTTAAGGAGGCTAACATGAAATTCGTTCGCAAGTTCGGTTTGGCTATGGCCGTGAGCATGGCCCTCGGAATGCCGGCGCTGGCGCAGAACGCGCCATTATCGTCAGCGGTCGGGCAGTGGGTGTATAGCCCGCAAGGCGATAAGATCGGCAGCGTGCGTCGCCTCACCGCCGATGGTCAGGTCGAGGTCATGGTGGGCAGTTATTTTCAGCCCGGCAGCCATGTCGAGACCGTGCCGGCACGAGCGTTTTCGCTGGCGGAGGGCCGGGTGACGCTGCAGCCGGCGACGCTGCAGGCGGCGTTGCATCGCTAACCGCGTCAGGGATGTGGTGCGGCAGTCGCGATTACTGCACCAGCGCCTGCATGCCGCGCTCCAGGTGGTCCGTCAGACGGTCGAAATGGCCGAGTAACACCTCGCTCAGCTCCGCCACGGCGGTCTGGCCAGGTGCCGTGCCGGCGGACGCCATGGCCGATTGGAATGCGGTCCAGCTTTCCTCGGTCGCACTCAGCTCCCGCCGGATGTCGGCGTTGCTGAGCGGCAGCGCGGCGAGATAGGCCAGGCCCTCCACCAGCTCCGCCCGAGTGCGATCGAGCGCCGGGCGGGGTTGGTGGAGGAGGGTGCCGAGCAGCGCCTCTTTGGCAAAGCGCTGAGACAGCATGCGCTGGCGTCCGGCGACGTTGATCACGTGTAGGGCGGCGGCGAAGCCCGCGACCTCCAGATTGGCGGTGAGATGCTCGGCTTTCAGCAGCACTTCCTCAGCCAGCCGGTCCATCTCCGCCAGTGCCGCTAGGGCCGGCGGGCGCTGTAGCGCGGCGCGCAGCGCGGTCCAGGGCGTGACCACCGCGTCCAGCAAGTCGCCGAACGTCGGGCGGGACAGGCTGCGGGTCAGGATATCCAGAATATGGTCGATCTGCGCCATGCTGTCGTTGAACAGGCCCTCCGTATCGGCCGATCGTGTGGGATGCCCGAGGGCGGCGCAACGCAGCGCCTGAAGCTTCACGAGCCGCTGCGACAGCATGCGCAGCTGCCCGGCGCGGTTTATCGCCTCCGCATAGCGCGCCGATTCGATGACCCGCTGCGACACCTGGCCGATCCGTTGTTTGGTATCCATCGCCGCCCGGCGTAGCGCGCGGAACGCCTCTTCTTCACGGAGCTGGCGCGCGCCCATGAGGATACCGTTGGCGCGGTCCACCAGGGTCCGCTCGGCAAAGCGCTGGTTCATTTCCGCCAGTTCGTCCCGCATGAGCTGATCCCGGCGGAACCGGGCCTGCGCCAGATGGATGACGGAGCGGAGCCGGTTCGCGCTGTAACCGTTCACCACATAGGCATGCACCCCGGCCCGGGTCGCCTCCTCGATCTTGGCCGCATCGGGATCCATGGTGAACAGCACGATCGGGCGCGGCGCGGTGGTGGTCACGCTGGAGATGCTTGCAAAAAGGGCAGAGACGGGCATATCTTTGCACAGCACAACCAAATCCGGCGCGGTTTGCATCACCGCGTGCAACAATTTTGTGCAATCTGGCAGGTCAATCACGGTCAAACCGACAGATGCCAAATCTTGGTGCAGATTGGGCGAGCCGGTGGCGTGATCGGTAGCGGCCAAGGCGGACAACATGGGGTGGCTCTCTCACGCTATTGTCATGATGCCATGCACAAACCGAACCATCCGGCATCGCACTGGCACGCAGAATGCATTGTCCGGGTCGAGGTCACAATGGCGTGGCCCGGCAATGCTTCCGCACTGCGCGTCATGTCCACACCGGCGTGGACACACTGAGCCTCCCCACTCCCAGGAGGTCCACGTGACCGATTCCGTTACCCTAGATACCAACAACGCCCTGCTCGTGAAGAACAACGCCCTACTCCAATCCAACGCCTCCACCCTCAAAAGCAATCACGCGTTGCTCGAAGAGAATCATGAAATCGTGACTGGTAATAGTTCTGCGTTAAGCGCCAACAAGAAGGCGCTGGCTGCAAACGCCGGCACCTTGCTTAGCAATCATGCGCTACTGGAGGGCAACAGTGGCATCGTGCACGAGAACAAGACGGCATTGTCCGCCAACTCGACGGCGATCAAGCTCAACGCCCTGATGCTCGAAGGCAATAAGGACGCATTGCACGCCAACACGACGAAGATTTCAGCCAACGCGGATATGCTCTCCAAGAACCACGCCGTGCTGACCGCCAATGCCGAGACGGTATCCGGCAATGCCGAGCTGCAGGTCTCCAACCACGCGCTGATGGAGAGCAATGCCCGGCTGCTGAAGTCCAACGCCGAAACCATGCGGTCCAACCACGCCCTGCAACTCGCGATCGCCGCCAAGCTCGGCGTCGCGGCCTAACAACCTTGCCCCGGCGGTGAACCGCCGGGGCATCTTTGGAGTGAGATGATGAAAGCCACGTCGATCGACCTGTTTAGTTTCAAGACACCGCAGATGCGGGCCTTCCACATGACGTGGCTTGCGTTCTTCGTGTGCTTCTTCGCCTGGTTCGCCGTGGCACCGCTGATGCCGGTGATCAAGGGTGAGTTCAAGCTCACCGGTGACCAGATCGCCAACATCAACATCGCCGCGGTCGGCATCACCATCCTGGTGCGCCTGATCATCGGCCCGATGTGTGACAAATTCGGCCCGCGGCTCACCTACACCTGGCTATTGGCGCTGGGTGCCATCCCGGTGATCGGCATCGCGTTCGCCAATTCCTACGAGACGTTCCTGGTGTTCCGCCTCGCCATCGGCGCGATCGGCGCCAGCTTCGTCATCACCCAATTCCACACCTCGGTGATGTTCGCGCCCAACGTGGTCGGCACCGCGAACGCGACCGTCGGCGGCTGGGGCAATGCGGGCGGCGGTGTCACGCAGAGCGTCATGCCGTTCTTGCTCGCAGGCATCGTGGGCTTGGGCGTCAGCACATCGCTCGGCTGGCGCCTGTCCATGATCGTGCCGGGCGTCATGATGCTGATCGTGGCGGTGCTATACTATAAACTTACTCAGGACACGCCGCACGGCAATATGCGGGACCTCCGCGCCCGCAGAATCGAAGTCGAGACGGGTAAGAAGGGTGGCTGGGCCGTGTTCCGGCAGGCGATGCGCAACTATCGCGTCTGGATGCTGGCGATCACCTATGGTGCCTGCTTCGGCGTCGAGATCTTTATCCACGGCGTCGCCGCCAGCTATTATGTGGATCGCTTCGGCCTCACGCTCACCTCGGCCGGGTTGGCCGCGGGCAGTTTCGGCCTGCTCGCGTTGTTCGCCCGTGCGTTGGGCGGCATTGCATCGGACAAGGTCGCCGGCCGCTTCGGGTTGCAGGGCCGCACGCTGCTGCTGTTCGGGCTGATGCTGGGTGAGGGTGTCGGCCTGCTCGCCTTCTCCACGATGGGCACCGTGACGGGCGCGGTCATCGCCATGCTCACGTTCGGGTTGTTCACCCACATGGCGTGCGGCTCGACCTACGCTCTAGTGCCGTTCATCGATCGTAAGGCGCTGGGCGGGGTGGCCGGTATCGTCGGCGCCGGCGGCAATATCGGCGCGGTGGCGGCTGGGTTCCTGCTGAAATACACCGGAAACTTGCCCAACGCACTCTACGCCCTCGGCTGGTGCGTGCTGGCCGCCGCGTGCTGCGCCGGCGCGGTCCGCTTCACGATGAAGCATCGCCAGAGCGAGCAGACTTTGTACGACGAAGCCATGGCCCAGCGCGCGGCGATCAAGGCACAGACGGTGACGGCGGTGGCGGCCTAGCGTCGCATTCGTGTGGTGTAATGCGCGTCGGCATTCCACCACGCCGTGAACACCCTGGACGACGGGCCAGCAGTGGCGTAGTCCCGATGGCCTGATCGACCGGGGGCCAGAGCATGTTGAAGAAGCGGTGGGACAAGTCCCAGATGCCGTCCCGTCACGTGACCGAGGGGCCGGGCCGCGCGCCGCATCGCAGCTATTATTACGCGATGGGCCTGACGGAAGACGAGATCAATCAACCCTTCGTCGGCGTCGCCACTTGTTGGAACGAGGCCGCCCCCTGCAACATCGCGCTGAGCCGCCAAGCGCAGTCGGTCAAACGGGGTGTGACCGAGGCCGGGGGGACCCCCCGGGAATTCACGACGATCACCGTGACCGACGGCATCGCCATGGGCCATCAGGGCATGAAATCCTCGCTGGTCAGCCGCGAGGTCATCGCCGACAGCGTGGAGCTGACCATGCGCGGACACTGTTACGATGCGCTGGTCGGCCTGGCAGGCTGCGACAAGAGCCTGCCCGGCATGATGATGGCCATGCTGCGCCTGAATGTGCCGGCCGTGTTCATGTATGGCGGCAGCATCCTGCCGGGCCGGTATAAGGGCCGCGACGTGACCGTCGTGGACGTGTTCGAGGCCGTGGGTCAGCACTCCGGCGGCAACATCACCGATCAGGAACTGCATGACCTCGAGATCGTCGCCTGCCCCAGCGCGGGCGCGTGCGGCGGGCAGTTCACCGCCAACACCATGGCGATGGTGAGCGAGGCGATCGGCCTGGCCCTGCCGGGTTCCGCCGGGGCCCCCGCGCCGTATGAGGACCGCGACCGCTGGGCGGCCGAGAGTGGCCGGGCGGTGATGGCGCTGATTGAAAGCGGCCTGCGTCCCCGCGACATCGTGACCATGCAGGCGCTGGAGAACGCCGCCGTCGTCGTGGCGGCCACCGGCGGCAGCACCAATGCCGGGCTGCATTTGCCGGCCTTGGCGCACGAGGCGGGCCTGCGGTTCACCATGGACGACGTGGTCCGCATCATGCGGCGCACCCCCTACATCGCCGATTTGAAACCCGGCGGGAAATACGTGGCACTCGATGTGCACAACATCGGCGGCATTCCAGTGATCCTGAAGGCCCTGCTGGATGGCGGGCTGCTGCATGGCGATTGCATCACCGTCACCGGCAAGACCCTGGCCGAGAACCTGGCGCACGTGGTGTTCCCGACCGATCAGGACGTGGTCTATCCCGTGAGCCGCCCGATCAGCGCGACCGGCGGTGTCGTGGGCCTGCGCGGCAACCTCGCCCCCGAAGGCGCCATCGTGAAGGTGGCCGGCATGAAGAACCAGCAATTCGAGGGCACGGCGCTGTGTTTCGACAGCGAGGAAGAGGCGTTCCAGGCCGTGCAGGACCGTGCGTATAAGGCCGGCGACGTGATCGTCATTCGCTACGAGGGACCCCGCGGCGGACCCGGCATGCGCGAGATGCTGAGCACCACGAGCGCGATCTATGGCCAGGGCATGGGCGATCAGGTGGCGCTCATCACCGATGGCCGGTTCTCTGGCGCCACCCGCGGGTTCTGCGTGGGCCATGTCGGGCCGGAGGCTGCGTTGGGCGGCCCGATCGCCTTGGTGAAGAACGGGGATCGCATTAAGCTGGACGCCGCGGCAGGCACCATGGAGGTGCTGATCAGCGACGACGAAATGAAGGCGCGCCACGCCGCCTGGTCCCCGCGCGGCACGGATTACAACAGCGGCGCCATTTGGAAATTCGCCCAGACCGTCGGCCCCGCCTACCTCGGCGCCGTCACCCACCCCGGTGGTGCCGCCGAAACGCACTGCTACGCCGACATCTAAGATGGGCCAATTCCTTCCCCCTCTCCCTCCGGGAGAGGGCCGGGGTGAGGGAAATAACAGGCGCATGCTCCCGTCGGTGATGCCTCCGTCCGGCGCATTTTTGGCTGAATTGGGTGCCCGTGGTTTCCCTCACCCCAACCCTCTCCCGGAGGGAGAGGGGGACGGAAGTCACCTTACTGTCGTCGTTCCGTGCTATAACGAAGCCGAGGTTCTGCCGGTCTTCCACGCCCGCCTCGCCGTCGCGTTGCGGGGTCTGAAATGGGACGTGATCTACGTGAACGACGGCAGCACCGACGGCACGCTGCAAGTCCTGCGTACGTTGCCGAACGCCAGCATCCTCAACCTCAGCCGCAATTTCGGCAAGGAAGCCGCCGCGACCGCCGGCA
>JAYVOF010000182.1:0-3527 GCA_043758105.1 Rhodospirillales bacterium
CCTGGGACAGAGCGTTGTTTGGGCCGGCCGCAGCGAGCTTGCGCAAGATGGTGGACGGCGCGACGGCACCGACTTCGATGGACGCCCTGACCCGCAGCAGCTCCGCCCAGCCGCGGACGAGTGCGGTCGTATCCACGGCGTCGCCGATGAGCGGCTTCAGCACCGGGTAAGTGTCGGGCTTCTCTACGGCGTAGAGCTTGCGGTCCTTGAGATCCTTGATGCGCGGCGCAAAGCGATAGCCGAGAAGGTGGCATAGACCGAACACGTGGTCGGTAGCGCCGGCTGTGTCGGTGTAGTGCTCGGCAATGCTCAGGCTGGTCCGGTGCGCCTGCGGATGCAGGCCATCCAGCACGTAGGGCGCCTCACTGGCCGTTGCCGAGATGACTCGGGTGTGCATCGGGCCGTACTGACCGGACTGGGTCGTGTAGAGCACGACGCCGGGGTCGATCCCGTATTTGGCGTTGACGTCCCCGCCGGGTTCGGCCCGGCCGCCAGCACGGAAGTATTGACCATCAGAGGAGGAGTCGGTGCCGTCGTGATTTCGGATCCGGTCGGGAATGATGTCGGCGGCCAGGCGCTCGAAGACTTTCGGGTCGCGGAAGAAGCTGGTGACGTTGATCAGCAGATCGCTGGCCAGGCGGCCAGGCTCCACGGGGTCGACGCTCAAAAGTTCGAGGTAGCGGGGCAGGTCGGCGGCGCCCGCCATTGCCATGCGTCGCTCGATCCGCCGATGCAGCGTGCCCTGCTTATAGAGCGTGAAGTCGTGGGGCGTGGTTGCGCGCAGGAGCTCGATGATCGCGATGAACGTTTGCTGGTCGGCGTCGGCCGGGGGCTCCCCATGCGCCACCGCAATCTCGTGGGGGTGGGTTGCCAGCGCGTCGGGTATGTCAGCGGCTGGGAGAACCAGGTCCACGACGCCGGTGGCGATCGCGCTTTTTGGCATGCCGTCATACTCGGCGTCCAGCGGGTCCTGCACGAGCACGAGGCCGCCATGCTCCTTTATCGCCACCAGCCCGAGGCTGCCGTCCGAGCCCGTTCCCGACAGGACAACGCAAACCGCCCGCTTGCCGTAGTCTCCGGCAAGCGATTTCAGCAGGAAGTCGAAGGGGAGGCGCATACCCCGGGGTGCCGTGGGTGTCGACAGATGCAACGTGCCACCCGAGACCGAGAGATAGCGGCCAGGCGGAATGACGAACACGTGGTCTGGCTCGAGCGGCATGCCGTCGGTCGCCTCGATGACCGCCATCGCAGTGTGCGTGGCGAGAAGCTCGACGAGGAGGCTGTCATGGGTCGGATCGAGATGCTGCACGAGGATGAACGCCATGCCGTTGCCGTCCGGTAAACCACGAACAAGCTTCATGCAGGCCTCGAGGCCGCCCGCAGAAGCGCCGATACCGACCACCGTGAGCGGAACGCGCAGCGGGCTGCCCGGGACCGGCATTTTTGTAGCCGGCCGTGTAACAGGAGATGTGCTGTCCGGCATTGCATTTGGCGATCTAAATCGTCGCTCAGCGAGCGCCCTAAACGTGACCTAGCAGGCTTCTCAGGTTGGAAGCTGCTAAAAAGGCGTCAGGCGAGGTTCCAGGGCCTAACGGGCCCACACGGATGAGTAGTTTCCGGTCCTGTGATGAAAGTGGCACGCGCGCTAAGCCAAGCTCGAAGTGGATCTCCGCATGCAGCCGCCGCGCAAATCGGTTTCCGAGATATTCTGGTCCCATATCATGGCGGCCAAGGAGCAAGATGCTGCGGCAGCAGCGCCTCCGAAACCGCAGGAGCGCGTTCAGGACGGAGTGGACGCGACTGCCGCGGGTCTCGATCCGTCTCGATGAAAGCCCTCCGCATCCTGATCGTCGATGACGACGCCCTGATTTTCGGACTGCTGGCCAAGACGCTTGAGGCAGAGGGCCACGTCATCTGCGGCATCGAGGCGACCGAGAGTGGAGCGGTCAGTGCTGCAGTTCGAGAGCGGCCAGACTTGATCATCATCGACGTCACCCTGGCGACCGGCGATGGCGTTCGGGCGATCGAACGGATCCATCGCACCGGGCCGGTCCCGCACGTGCTCACCAGCGGCGAGAAGTTTTCGTCGGGGTATGAACTACTGCTGAAGCCGTTCCGCATAGCCGATCTTTTCGTGGCGATGGGCCGCGCGCTCGCCCCCGCAGGGGTCGAATGACCGACCGGCTCCAGATCTCAACCGATACACCGAAAGCGGAACAATGAACATTCTGATGGTTCTCACGTCTCACGACCGGCTCGGTGACACCGGAAAGCCAACTGGTTTCTGGCTGGAGGAGTTCGCAGCGCCCTACTACACGTTCCTCGATGCGGGTGCGCACGTCACGCTCGCTTCCCCCGCAGGTGGACAGCCGCCGCTCGACCCGAGCAGCGACGCTCCCGCCGCGCAGACGGACTTCACGCGACGGTTCAAAACTGATGCGGCGGCGCAGGCCGCTCTGGCAAACACGGCTAAGCTGAGGGGGGTCAGAGCCGAGAACTTTGACGGCGTGTTCTACCCGGGCGGCCACGGTCCGCTGTGGGATCTCGCCGAAGATCCGGACTCCATCGCCCTTATCGAGGCGTTCTGCGCGTCGGACAAACCTGTCGCCGCGGTGTGTCACGCCCCGGGCGTCCTTCGCCACGTGGCTATGGCGGGTCGCCCGCTCGTTCAGGGCAAGCGGGTCACGGGATTCTCCGACACGGAAGAGGCTGCGGTCAACCTGACGACTGTGGTCCCGTTCCTTGTCGAGCAGGAGCTGAGGCGTTTGGGCGGAAAATTTGAAAAAGCCGCCGATTGGCAGAGCTTCACCATTGTGGACGGAAACCTGATCACCGGACAGAATCCGGCCTCGTCCCAGGCAGCAGCGGAACAGCTTGTGAGAATGCTGTCCTAGGACACGTGGTGTAGGGCCAGCCCGAGGGCGTGATTAGCCTGGAGTCTCCGGCGGAGCGATTCGTCCTGCTTATCGCGCTCAGTTTTTTCTTCGGCCTTGCCTTCGAGGAGTTCCATTCCCGCGGCAACGGGGAGCGGCCGGGCGGGATACGCAGCTTCCCCCTCATCGCGCTGACCGGTGCGCTGCTCTACGGCTTGGACACGCACCGGCTTTTGCCGATGAGCGCCGGGCTTCTCGTCCTTGGGACCTGGCTGTCGCTGTTCTACTGGCGCCGGTTGACGGCGCCCGATAACGAGGGCGTACGGAGCGCCGGGCTGATGGCGCCCGCATGCAACCTAATGGCCTACGTGCTTGGGCCAGTGGCGCTGGCCCAGCCGCCATGGGTCGCCGTGGGCGCGACGGTGGCGGCGGTGTTGCTGCTGACCGGCCGCGAGAAGCTGCACGGCCTGGCTAGGCGCATCGACAACGGCGAGATCGTGACGGCGGGCAAGTTCCTGCTGCTGACCGGCCTTATCCTGCCGCTGCTGCCGGACGTGCCCGTGACCCGCTTGACGGAAATAACGCCCCACCAGGTCTGGCTGGGCGTGGTCGCCGTGTGCACCGTCTCCTACGTCAGCTACTTGTTGCAAAGGT
>JAYVOF010000183.1:0-10143 GCA_043758105.1 Rhodospirillales bacterium
CAACGCGCGTTGGCGGACCCTGGGTAGGAAACTGGGCTGATATTCTTCCTGTCACATGGTGGGTTGCGAAGGGCAACCCACCGCGCCAGGCGCTGTCAAACGCGGTTGGTGAACATTTCTCCTTAGCCGCTTGGGGAAGCAATCCGGGGGCGGCAGGCAGGCATGTGGCCCCTGGATCGCCACGCCAAAGCGGGCTCGCGATGACGGGCCTCGTTGCTTTGGAACCTCTATATTGGACGGTCCTGGGGGGATCGTGCATCCTGATCCGATCACGGTATGGTGCGTCAGCACCGAACAACGATCGGGCAACGGCCTGACGCATTGGGGATGTCCGCATGACCGACCAGACTTCGTTCCTGACCCGGCGCACCCTCGCCGCCGGGCTTGCCGCCGTGGCACTCGCGCGCCCCGCCCGGGCCGCCGGCAGCGAGCCGATCCGGGTCGGCCTCATGCTGCCCTATTCCGGCACGTTCGCGCAGTTGGGGGACAGCATCACCCAGGCGTTCGAGATGTTCTTGGCCGAGCGGGACGGTAAGCTCGGCGGGCGCGCGGTCACGATCGTGAAATTGGATGACGCGTCCGACTCAGCCGCGGCCCCGCAGAATGTGAACCGGCTATTGAACCGGGATAAGGCCGATGTGCTGGTCGGCACGGTGCATTCGGGCGTCGTGATGGCACTGGTGCAGGCGTCGCGGGAGAAGGGCGTGCCGCTGATCATTCCCAATGCCGGCAACGTGGCGGCGGCGCGGGATTTGTGTGCGCCGAGCGTGTTCCGCACCTCGTTCACCAATTGGCAACCGGCCTATGGCATGGGTAAGGCGCTGGCGGCCACCGGCGTCAAGCGGGCCGCCTGGGTGACCTGGGATTACGCGGCCGGGAAAGAATCCGCGGAGGGTTTTGCCGATGGGCTGAAGGCCGGCGGGGCGGAGCTGACGCACACGCTGACGCTGCCGTTTCCTGAGACCAATTTCCAGCCGTTGCTGGCCCGTCTGCCGGGCTTGGGGGTGGAGGCGGTGGGCGCGTTCTTCGCCGGCGGCGGCGCGGTGCAGTTCGTGCGGGATTACGCGGCGGCGGGGCTGCGGGAGAAGCTGCCGCTCTGTGGCTCGGGGTTCCTGACGGAGGGCACGCTGAAGGCGCAGGGTGAGGCGGCGGAGGGTGTGCGGACCGCGCTGCATTACGGGGATGGGCTGGAGAACGCGAAGAACACGGCGTTCCGGGCGGCGTTCCTGGCGAAGGCCGGGCGGGAGGCGGACGTGTATGCGGTGCAGGGCTATGACGCCGGGCAATTGTTGTCAGCCGGGCTCGATGCGGTGCAGGGCGATATCGAGGCGGACAAGGCGCTGTTTGCCGCCATGCGCGGCGCCAAGATCGACAGCCCGCGCGGCATGTTCACGCTGTCGGCGGGGCATAGCCCGGTGCAGAACATTTACTTGCGTGAGGCGCGGGGCGGCCAGAACAAGGTGCTGGGCGTGGCCGCGGCGGATTTGGCGGACCCGGGGACGGGGTGCAAATTGGTTTGATCGTCATTGCGAGCCACCGCTTGGTGGCGCGGCAATGCAGGGCAACGGGGGCCAGCTCCGGCGCCCCTGGATTGCTTCGCCCAAGCGGGCTCGCAATGACGGCATACACATGACGGTTCAAATACTGAACGGCCTGCAATACGGCCTGTTGTTATTCCTGATCAGCAGTGGTCTCACGCTCATCTTCGGGGTATTGGGCGTCATCAACCTGGCGCATGGCAGCCTGTTCATGGTGGGCGCGTATGTGACGTTCTTGGTGGCGCAAGCGGGGTTTGGGCTGTGGCTGTCATTGCCGCTGGCTATACTCGGCGGCACGGTGCTGGGGGCCGTGCTGGAGCGGTTCTTGTTTCGGCGCTTCTATCATCGCCCGCATTTGGACCAGGTGTTGCTGACCTTCGCGCTCATCTTGCTGTTCGAAGAAGGCCGCTCCTTGGTGGCGGGCAATGACTTTCACTCCGTCGCCATTCCCGCGTGGCTCGATTTCGCGGTGCCGGTGTCGGCCGGGTTCAGCTATTCGGCGTATCGGCTGGCGGTGTTGGCGGCGTGCCTGGCCGTGGCCAGCGTGATGTTCTGGACCATCGAGCGCACCCACATCGGCGCCGCCATCCGCGCGGCGGCGGAAAAGCCGGAGATGGTGGATCTGCTCGGCATGGATGCAAGGCGCATCCACATGTTGGTGTTCGGCGCCGGCACCGCGCTGGCCACGTTGGCGGGTGCGCTGGCGGCCCCACTCTACTCGGTCTATCCGGGCATGGGGGACGGGTTTCTGATCATCAGCTTCGTGGTGGTGGTCGTGGGCGGCTTGGGCTCCGTCGCGGGCGCGTTCTGGGCCGCGCTGCTGGTCGGATTGGTCGATACGTTCAGCAAGGTGTTCGTGCCGGTGGGGGCCGGGGCGGCGGTTTATATGCTGATGGCGGCCGTGCTGCTGGTGCGCCCGGCGGGCCTGTTCGCGAAGGCGCGCGGATGATCGTGCCGGGGTGGAAGGGCACGCTGGCCTTGGCCGGATGCGCGGTGGGGGTTGCGCTGGTGCCGCTGGTGGCCACACCGTATTATACCGGCTTCGTCGCCAGCACGCTGGTCGCGGCATTGTTCGCGCTCAGCCTGCAGCTGCTGGTCGGCGCGGCAGGCATGGTGAGCCTGGGCCACGCGGCGCTGTTCGGCGTCGGCGCCTACAGCGTGTGGTTCTTGACGCCCGCCGGCCGGGATGGCCCGAGTATCTTGCTCAGCCTCCCGGTCGGCACGCTGGCGGGGGGAGTCGTGGCGCTGCTGATGGGCGCGTTGGCGTTGCGGACCAAAGGGTTCTTTTTCCTCATGACCACGCTGGCCTTGGGCCAGATGGTGTTCTTTCTGTTCCATGACACGGCATTGGGCGGCGGGGCGGACGGCGTGTTCATCGCCCGCCCGGTGTTGGGGGCGGGTGACTGGGTCTGGGCGGTGCCGCGGCGGCTGCGGCCTTCGGTGCTGCTGTGGGTCAATTTGGCCGTGCTGGTCCTGGTGTATGCCAAGCTCGCCTGGTTGACGCGGACGCTGTTCGGGCGCGCGCTGCTGGGGATCGGCGCCAACGAACACCGGATGGCGGCGCTGGGGCTGCCCACGTATCGGTATAAGCTGGCGGCGTTCACGCTGGCCGGGGCGCTGGCGGGGGTGGCCGGGCACCAATGGGCGTTTACCGAGGCGTTCGTGAGCCCGGAATTATTGGGTTGGCACCGCTCGGCGCTGGCGCTGCTGGCGATCGTGCTGGGCGGTGTCGGCACATTATATGGCCCCATCCTGGGCGCGATCGGCTTCGCCGTATTGGGCGAGGCGGCCGGGTTGATCACCGAGCGGCAGCATTTGGTGGAGGGGCTGGTCATCTTGGTGGTGGTCCTAGCGTTGCCGCGCGGCTTGGCCGGCATCCGGCTGCGGGCGGCATGACGGTGTTGCTGGAGGCGAGCGATCTGGTCCGGCGCTTCGGCGGCCTGGCGGCGGTGGGCGGCGTGTCGCTCCAGATGTCGCGCGGGACGCTGCATGCGGTCATCGGCCCGAATGGCGCCGGGAAAAGCACGCTGACCAACCTGCTATCGGGCGAGTTACGTCCGAGCGCCGGGACCATCCGCGTCGCCGGCGTGGACGCGACCGGCTGGCCCGCCTGGCGCTTTGCCCGCGCCGGAGTGGGCCGGTCGTTCCAACGCACCAACGTGCTGCGAGAGATGACCGTGGCGGAGAACGTGCGGCTCGCGGCGCAGGTCGGCTGCACGCCGTGGCCGCGGCTATGGCACCGCGCCGCGACCGACCCGGCACCGCTTCGGCTGAGCCGGGAGGCGATGGAGCGCGTGGGCCTGGCGGATTTGGCCCAGCGTCCGGCCGCGATCCTCAGCCACGGCCAGCTCCGGCAATTGGAGATCGCCATGGTGCTGGCGACGGCGCCGCAGGTGCTGCTGCTGGACGAGCCGCTCGCCGGCATGGGGGCAGAGGAGGCGGAGCGGATTGCCGTTTTGCTGCGGGCACTGGCGGTGGATCATGCGGTGCTGCTGATCGAGCATGACATGGACGTGGTGTTCGCGGTCGCCGACCAGCTCATCGTCATGGTGGACGGCTTGGTGCTGGACGAGGGCCCGCCCGCGCATATCCGCGCCAGCGCCCGGGTGCGCGACGCATATTTGGGGCACGCATGACTCCCATCCTGGAAGCGCACGGGCTGCACACGTATTACGGTGCGAGCCACATCCTGCGCGGCGTCGAGCTGGCTGTGGCGCCGGGTCAGGCGGTGGGGCTGATGGGGCGGAACGGCATGGGCAAGACCACGCTGATCCGCACGCTGCTGGGCCTCGTGCCGGCGCGGTCCGGCACCGTGCTGGTGGACGGGCAGGACGTGGCCCGGCGATCACCGCACCAGCGGGCCCGGCTGGGCATCGCCGTCGTGCCGGAGGGCCGGGGGGTGTTCGCGTCCCTGACCGTCCGCGAAAACCTGCAACTGGCCGCCCGGCCCGGCGATGACGGAGGGACGCGCTGGACCTACGACCGCGTGCTGACCACCTTCCCACGCCTGGCGCAGCGGATTTCCAACAAAGGCGGCCAGCTCTCGGGCGGCGAGCAGCAGATGGTGGCCATCGGCCGCGCCCTCATGACCAGCCCGCGGGTATTGATTTTGGACGAGGCAACGGAGGGCCTGGCCCCGCTGATCCGCGACGAGATTTGGCGCATCATCGGCCTCATTCGCGCCGACGGCATCGCGACGCTGGTGGTGGACCGGACGGTCGCCTCCGTGCTGAGCCTGGTGGACCGGGCGTGCGTGCTGGTGAAAGGGCAGGTGGTGTATGACGGCCCGCCAGCCGCCTTGCTCGCAGATCCGGCGTTGCTGGAACGACATTTGGGCGTTTAAATGATATTGCCTGCAATATTCCGGTCTATCGGCCGGGCGAAATATTGAGGAGGCTTGAATGGCGACCGTCAGTAACTTCGCGCTCCGCATTCCTCCCTCCTTGATGGAGGACGTGAAGGCGCTGGCCACCGAAGATGCCGTGTCAGTGAACCAATTCCTGGTCCAGGCTGCGGCGGAGAAGGTGGCTATGCTGAAAGCGCGCAGCTATCTGGCCATGCGTGCAGCCCGTGCGGCGCCGGGCGACCTTGGGCGCATTCTGGCGGAGGCCGGATCGGCCACTTCCATCCCCGGTGTCGAGCTGCCCGAGGGCTGGCCACATCACCACAGCTGACCGCACGTCGCCACATACCCATGAGGTATGCAACCGGACAAACTTCGTCTTGGACGACGGTCGGGCATCTTGCTATCAAAACTCATAAACCGGGCTCGAACCCGAAAAGAGGAAACCGGCCATGCTCGATTCCGTCCAGACAGTGCTGCATGACGCCGTGCAGGAAGACGCCGCCAGCGGGCATTTCCGCTGCAAGCGCAACATCTTTACCGATCCGGATGTGTTCGAGCTGGAGATGAAGCATATTTTCGAGGGCAACTGGATTTATCTCGCGCATGAGAGCCAGATTCCGAACGTGAACGACTATTTCACGACGTTCATGGGCCGCCAGCCGATCTTCATTGCGCGCAACAAGGCCGGGGAGCTGAACGCGTTCATCAATGCGTGCAGCCATCGCGGCGCCATGCTGTGCCGGCATAAGAAGGGCAATAAGGCCGCCTATACCTGCCCGTTCCATGGCTGGACCTTCAACAACTCGGGCAAGCTGCTGAAGGTGAAAGACAGCAACGGGGCGGGATATCCGGAGAATTTCAACAAGGACGGCTCGCATGATTTGACCAAGGTGGCGCGGTTCGAGTCCTATCGGGGTTTCCTGTTCGGCAGCCTCGAGGCGGACGTGAAGCCGTTGCTGGAGCATCTGGGCGAGGCGGCGAAGATCATCGACCTCATCGTCGATCAGGCCGCAGACGGGCTCGAGGTCATCCGCGGCACGTCCAGCTACATCTATGACGGCAATTGGAAGCTTCAAACCGAGAACGGCGCGGACGGGTATCACGTGACCGCCGTGCACTGGAACTACGCTGCGACCACCAATCGCCGGAAGCAGGCGGTGGAGGAGGACAAGACGCGGGCGATGGATGCCGGCAATTGGGCCAAGCAAGGTGGCGGATTCTATTCGTTCGACCATGGGCATTTACTGCTCTGGACCAACTGGGCCAACCCGGATGACCGTCCAAATGCGGATCAGCGCGCGGTGTATACTGAAAAGTTTGGCGAGGCGCGGGCGGAGTGGATGATCGGCAAGTCGCGCAATCTGTGCCTGTATCCGAACGTGTATCTGATGGATCAGTTCAGCTCGCAGATCCGCACCTATCGCCCGATCGCCGTGGATAAGACGGAGGTCACGATCTATTGTATCGCGCCGCGCGGCGAGAGTGACGAGGCCCGCGCACATCGCATCCGGCAATACGAGGATTTTTTCAACGCGTCCGGCATGGCGACGCCGGATGATTTGGAGGAATTCCGGTCCTGCCAGATCGGCTATGGCGGCCAGGCGTCACCGTGGAACGATCTGTCGCGAGGTGCCGCGCATTGGATCACCGGGCCGGATGCCGACGCCGAGGCGATCGGGCTGAAGCCCATGCTGTCGGGTGCGCGGACGGAAGATGAGGGGCTGTTCGCAGTCCAGCACCGGTATTGGATGGAGAGCATGCAGAAGGCGTCAGAGAAGTCATCCGTCACATTAGATTGAGCTTGTCGATGGTGGGATGCCCAAGCGCATCCCACCCTACGTAGGGTGGAATGCGGCTTCGCATTCCACCAGCCCTAAGACGGTTGGTCATATGCTCACCCAAGAAGACGCCTGCCAGTTTCTCTACCGCGAAGCGCGCTTCCTCGACGATAAGCAATGGGATGACTGGCTCGCGCTCTATGCGCCGGAGGTCGAGTTCTGGATGCCGTCTTGGGACGATGACGACAAGCTCGTTAGTGACCCGATGCGGGAGGTTTCGCTGATCTATTATCCGCATAAAGGCGGCCTGGAGGACCGGGTGTTCCGCATCCGCACCGAGCGGTCTAGCGCCACCAGCCTGCCGGAGCCGCGGACCGGGCATAACATCAGCAACGTCGAAATCCTGGAGCAGGACGGCGCCACCTGTAAGTTACGGTTCAATTGGTTCACGCTGAACTTCCGCTACAAGACGGTGGATACCTATTTTGGCACCAGCACGTACTCGCTGAATACCGCCGGGCCGACGCCGCTCATCACGAATAAATATGTCGTGCTGAAGAATGACTATATTCACCACGTCATCGATATCTACCACATTTAGGGGCGTATCATGGGGTATATGGTCGCACTCAACTTCGAAGATGGCGTCACGCGGTTCGTGGACTGCGCTTCCACCGACACGGTGGCGGATGCGGCCTACCGGCTCGGCCTCAACATCCCGCTCGATTGCCGGGACGGCGCGTGCGGCACGTGCAAGCTGTTCTGCGAGGCCGGCACCTTTGATGGCGGCGAGTATATCGAGGACGCGCTGACCGACGCCGAAGCCAGCGAGGGCTATGCGCTGGCCTGCCAGATGAAGCCGCGCTCAGACCTCGTGCTGCGGATCGCGGCGTCGTCCGACGTGTGCAAGACCAAGCCCGCGCCGTTCACCGCGTCCATCGCGTCCGTGAACCGGCTGTCCGACACGACCACGGTGTTCACGCTCGACGTGGCGGAGAAGCTCGCATTCTTGCCGGGTCAGTATGTGAATATCGAGGTGCCCGGCACCGGCCAGCACCGCTCGTATTCGTTCAGTTCGGCACCCGGCACCCCCGCAGAATTCCTGGTCCGCCACATCCCGGGCGGCCTGATGACCGGCTTTCTCGCCACCGCTACGCCGGGCACGGCGGTCACATTCACCGGCCCGGTCGGCGGGTTCTATCTCCGCCCGGTCGAGCGCCCGGTGCTGATGCTGGCCGGCGGCACGGGCCTGGCGCCATTCCTGTCCATGCTCGACCAGCTTGCCGCAACCGGTGCCAAGTATCCGATTCACTTGGTGTATGGCGTGACGAAAGACGCCGATCTGGTCGGACTCGATCGGCTGAACGCTGTCGCCGCCAAGCTGCCGGCCTTCACCTACACGACGACCGTCGGCGACTATGTGACGCAGCACCTCGACGGCGCACCCACCGGCGCCTTCGACCTCTACCTCTGCGGCCCGCCCGCCATGGTGGAGGCGGTGCGCACCCATTTCGACACCGCCGGGATCAAGCCGGCCAGCTTCCGCTACGAAAAATTCAACCCGAGCGGCGTGTGAGTCCCGTCATTGCGAGCCGCTTGGCGAAGCAATCCAGGGGCGGCAAGCGCGCTGGTGGCCCCTGGACGGGACGTTTCACCGGCAAGGTCGCGGTGGTGACCGGCGCCGCCCAGGGCATCGGCCGGGAGGTGGCGCTGCGCTTGGCGCAAGAGGGTGCGCAGGTGGTGCTGTCCGACCGGTCGGACCTGGTGCACGAGGCCGCAGCCGAAGCCGGCGGGCTGGCAGTCATCGCCGATATGGAACGCTACGCCGATTGCGCCGGGCTGATTGCAACCGCCATCACACGGTTCGGCGCGGTGGACGTGCTGATCAACAACGTGGGCGGCACCATCTGGTCGCAGCCCTACGCCGACTACACCGAGCCGCAAATCGAGGCCGAAATCCGCCGCTCGTTATTCCCCACCCTCTATTGCTGCCATGCCGTCCTGCCCGGCATGGTGGCGTCCGGGCGGGGGGCGATCGTGAACATTTCGTCCGTGGCCACGCGGGGACTTAACCGCGTGCCCTACGCCGCGGCGAAGGGGGGGATCAACGCCATGACCGTGGGGCTCGCCTGGGAATATGCCGAGGCCGGCATAAGGGTGAACGCGGTGTCACCCGGCATGACGGACGCGCCGCCGCGGCGGATCCAGCGTCAAACCGGCCCGCGCACGCAGCATGATATCGATGGGTTCAAGGTCGTGGCGGCACAGAGCATCGCCACCACCTTCATGAAACGCGCAGGCACGATCGCGGAGCAGACCGCGGCGATCCTGTTCCTCGCGTCGGACGAAGCGTCCTACATCACCGGCACGATCCTGCCGGTGGCGGGGGGCGATCAGGGGTAACCAATGATGAAGGGAGCACGCCAATGAGCGACGTTTTGAGCACCAGTCCGGTGACAAACCTGTTGGACAAGATCGCCGGCCTGGATAACGACACGGGCGATGTGCGGCTGAAGCAGATCATGAAGCGGGTCATCGCCGACCTGTTCAAGACGATCGAGGATTTCGACGTGACCCCGGCCGAGTTCTGGGCCGCGGTCGGGTACCTCACCGAAGTGGGCCAGAAGAACGAGGGTGGGCTGCTGGTACCGGGCTTGGGGATCGAGCATTTCTTCGACCTGCGTGCAGACGCCGAAGAGAAAAAGCTCGGCCTCGAGGGCGGTACGCCGCGCACGATCGAGGGGCCGCTCTATGTCTCCGGCGCCCCGCTCAGCAAGGGCGAGGCCCGGCTCGATGACGGAAGCGAGCAGGGTGAGGTGCTGTTCATGCACGGCCAGGTGCGCGACATCCACGGCAAGCCGGTGCCGCATGCGCTGGTGGAGGTCTGGCACGCCAACACGCTGGGCGGCTACTCCTTCTTCGATCCCAGCCAGAAGCCGTTCAACCTCCGCCGCTCGATCGAGACGGATGGCGAGGGGCGTTATGTATTCCGCACGCTGATGCCCGCCGGCTACGGCTGCCCGCCCGACGGCGCCACGCAGAAGCTGCTGACCATGATCGGACGCCATGGCCGGCGTCCGGCGCATGTGCATTTCTTCGTCTCCGCGCCGGGCTTCCGGCATTTGACGACGCAGGTCAACATCGATGGCGACGCCTATCTGCACGACGATTTCGCGTTCGCCACAAGGGATGACCTGATCCCGGCGGTGACCCGTGTTTCCGACCCGGCGCACTTGACCGCGAAGCATCTGAACGCGCCTTATGCCGAGATCGCGTTCGATTTCGCGCTGCATTCTGAGGCGGCGCATTTGCCCAGCACCGTGGTGGAGCGCGCCCACGCGCAGGCGGCTTGAACCGGGCAGGGTGGTGGGTTGCAAGCGCAACCCACCCTACGAGGCTGTGAATCTTTCCCCCAAGGCAAGAAGAGGTTTGTAGAATGGGCTTGTTAGACGGTCTTATATACCGCGCATTGCGTTTAAGT
>JAYVOF010000184.1:0-53371 GCA_043758105.1 Rhodospirillales bacterium
TAGGGTGGGATGCCCTTCGAATCCCACCGGTGATAGGGCCACTTTCATCAGCAGGGCCCGCCCAAGGCCGGTGCCGAACGCGCAATGACGATGACCTAACAAATGGTCGAGTGGAATTCCACCCCAAGTTCCGCGCTATGTCCAAATCCCGGTCACATTCCGAATTGCGCCTCATGCAGCCGTCGGTACACGCCGTTCCGCGCCAGCAGATCCCCGTGGCGGCCTTGTTCGGCGACGCCCTGTTCGGTCACCACCACGATGCGGTCTGCCCCCTGAATGGTGGCGAGGCGGTGGGCGATGATCAGGGTGGTGCGGCCCTGTGCCAGCTCGTTCAGGCTGGCCTGGATAGCGCGTTCGGTTTCGGTGTCGAGCGCGCTGGTGGCTTCGTCCAGGATGAGGATGGGTGGGTTTTTCAGGAACATGCGGGCGATGGCCAAACGTTGCTTTTGGCCGCCGCTGAGCTTCACGCCGCGTTCCCCGATGATGGTGTCCATGCCGGCTGGTAGCCGCGCGATGGTGGCCTCTAGCCGGGCGCGGCGGGCGGCTTCGTGGATGTCCGCGTCGCTGGCGTCGAGCCGGCCATAGGCAATGTTGTCACGTAATGTGCCCCCGAACAGGAAGACGTCCTGCTGCACGATGCCGATTTGGCCGCGGAGGCTGGCCAGCGTCATACCGCCGATGTCCAGGCCGTCGATGGTGATTTGTCCGGCCTCGATGTCATAGAAGCGGGGCAGGAGCGAGCAGAGCGTGGTCTTCCCCGCGCCGGAGGGGCCGACGAAGGCGACGGTTTCGCCAGCCGCGATGGTCAGATCAACCCCGGTCAGTACCGGGCGGCCTGGAATGTAGCCGAATGACACATCCCGGAACGTGATGTCACCGCGGAGCGTTGGCGCTGGGATGGCGGTGGGCGCGTCCACGATGTCGGGCAGGGTGTCCAGGAACTCGCAATACCGGCGGAACCCGGCGACGCCCTTGGGGTAGGTCTCGATCACGCCGGTGATCTTCTCGATCGGGCGAAAGAACACGCCGACCAGCAGCAGAAAGCCGACGAAACCGCCGGGGGAGAGCGTGCCCTGCAGCACGAACCAGGCGCCGCCGACCATCACCAGCATCTGCGTCATGCGCATGCTGAAATAGCTGGCGGAGGTGGTGATGGCCATGAGGCGGTAGGCATCGAGCTTGGTGGTGCGATAGCGGGCGTTGTCCTCGGCGAACAGTGCGCGCTCGTGATCTTCACGTCCGAACGCCTGGACGACGCGGATGCCGCCCACGTTCTCCTCGATCCGGGCATTGAACGCGGCGACGCGGCCGAACAGCGCCCGCCAGGTCATGGTCATTTGCGCGCCGTATTTGGTGGTGAGTACGGCCGCCGCCGGGACCACTAATGCGGTGAGCCAGGCGAGTGCCGGGTTCACGGTGAGCATGAGAGCGAAAGCGCCGATGAAGGTCATGATGGCGATAAACAGATCTTCCGGCCCGTGATGTGCGACCTCACCAACCTCCTCCAAATCCTTGGTTAGGCGGGCGACGAGGTGGCCGGTCTTTTCGTTGTCGAAATAGCGAAACGAGAGTTTCTGCAAATGATCGAATGCCCGGCGGCGCATCTCCGTCTCGATATTAATGCCGAGCATGTGGCCCCAATAGGTGACGATGCCCATGAGACCGGAGTTCAGCAGGTAGATCAGCAGCAAAGCAACCGACGCGCCGGCGATAAGGCCCACATCCCGGCCGGGCAGCAACACGTCCACGAAGCTGCGGACGGCCATGGGGAAGCCGAGCTCCAATAGACCCGAGATCACGGCGCAGCCGAAATCGACCGCGAACAGGCCGCGATGCGGACGGTAATAGGCGAAGAAGCGGCGAAGCATGCGGGGCTTTCATGGGGGCAATGAGGGGTCGCCTCAGGGCCGGGTCTATACCGCAGGTTGGACGGCGCGTGGCTGTGAAAAGCCCCTTGGCGGTAATGGCCGGTGCACGGACCAACGGCATGCCGCCGCCGCCGCCCATAACGGCGCGCTCGACCGGAAGGCGGCGGCTCGCTCAGGGCCGGAACGGAGCGGCGAGCTGTCCGGCGAGGGTGGGGGCGAGGGGTTCGGTGATGCCGTAGTGCTCCGGCCACACATTCGGCACGGCGTGGGTGCCGAAGATGCGGTCCAGGATGGGGAACATGGCGGCGTAATTCCGCCCGTCCGGTCCGCCGCGGGCGTGGTGCCAATGGTGGAAGGCGGGCGTGGCGAGCAGCCAGCCGAGCGGACGGAGGCGCCAGCGCAGATTGGCGTGGATCACAAAGCCCCAAACGGTGCCGAACACGACCACCAGGACGGAGACGAAGCTCTGGCCGGGCCCGGCGAGGCCCATGACATAGAGCGGCACTAGCCCGCACAGCCGGGTGAACACCAAATCCACCGGGTGGGCGCGGGTGTTCACCAGGAAATCCATCTGCTCCGCGCTATGGTGGATCGCATGGAAGCGCCAAAGCATGGGGATCCGGTGGGTCAGCCGGTGGCCCCAATAGAAGCCGGTTTCGCCGATCAGCAACGCGATCGGCAGGCGAAACCACAGCGGCCAGCCCCCCACCATCGCGTGCCAGGCGGGCGGGATGATGGCGTGCATCGTGCCCGCCACCAGGCTGAGCGGTGCGCCGAGCACGAGCCCCGGGATCACGGCCCCCAGCAGGAAATAGCCGAGATCCGTCAGCAGTCCCGGGCGGAAGATGCGCTGCGGGTGCAGCGCACACAGCCGTTCCAGCGGCACGAAAATGACCGCCAGCAACACCAGCCAGGTGAACAGCCGAACCGAGGCCAGCATCATTCGGCGTTAGCCGCCGTCTCGCGTCCGCGGATCCGCACCACGCCCATGAACACCATCGCGAGCGCCAGCACCGCCCAGCCCGCCGGCTCCGGCACGGCCGTCAGCGACACGTCGTCCAGCAGCGAGAACGGCGGCTCCCCGTTCGGCGATCCGCCGGCCAGGAAGGACAGCACCTCACTCGATCCCGTGGCGGTGAACACATACGCCTGCTGCATCCAGCCGCTCCAGCCATGGTTCGGATCGTGATAGGTGGGGGTGGTGAAGCTCTGATTCCCCAGGCTCGCGGTCCAGTTCTCGGTCGTCGGGCCATTGAACCCGGATTGCTGCGCCGCCGCCCAGTCGAAGCTCAGCTTGTAGATTTGCCCGGCGATCAGGCCGTTGATGGTCTGGGTGATGGCCCCGACCTGATAATTACCGTCGGCCCCCACGAAGTTGCCACCGCCTGGGCTTAGGAAGTTCGTGCCGTTATTCCCCCACAGGCCAAGATACGAGTTGTATTGGGCCACGTAGGTTCCCGGATGTCCCGGTGAGAAGATGAAATTATAGCCCGTCGAACGCCAACCGGTTACATTGGTCGAACTGATCTCGGACGGACCGCCCGGCATGGTCACCGACTCGAAATTCCCGTTCGTCACCAAATTCGGCCCAGCCTCGGCCGCGGGGGCGGCGAGGATGGTGGCGGCAAACAGCATGATGGAAAGTTTCGACATAAGATCACCTCTCTGGTATCGGCTCCGGAGCCTGTAGTAGAATTTATACCAGAAACGCTTTTTGAGACGGTATTCGCGTATCCGTGAGCTAACAATTCTTAGAAGACGCAAACCTTAGGTCACGCCCGGATCCAGCGGGCCACCCCGTGCGCAAAATCCTGCCATGTCGGCAGCGTCAACATCGCCGCCGCCGCCCACAGCCGCGACGCATGATCATCATCGCACAGCGTCTGCACGGCACCGGCGATGCTGGCGGCATCGACACGGTCGAGCCGGATTTGACCGAGCGCCGGCAGCCCGTCGAGCGCGGGGAGGCTTGCCGCCACGATGGCGGGAATGCCGGCGTGCAATCCCTCCATCGCCGGAATGCCATAGCCCTCGCCCTCACTGGGAAACAGCATCGCCCGGGCGTGACGCATCGCGTGGCGCACCCCCTCATCCGCAAGGAAGCTGAGATGACGGAACCGCTTCTCCCGCGCCAATTGGCCGATCAGCCGGCCCTCCTCGTGCGCATCGCGGGTCACCTGGCCGATCAGCGTAAGGCGGGCCGGGCTGCCGTCCGCCCATAGTCGCTGAAATGCCCGGATCGCCGGGACGACGTTCTTGCGCGGCTCGATCGTTCCCAGCATCACGACATCCTGCCGCTCCGGCGTCCAGTGTTGCCGCTCGAGGCCGAGGCCATCCGCCCCCATCGGGATCACCGGCCCGGCATCGGCGCGCCGCACGACGCGATGGAGGTAATCGTCGCGGACCTGCTGGCTGATGAACGCCACCTGGCGCACCGTCTGGATCGCGCGGAGGTAGGGCATCAAGCGCCGGGCCGTGCCGGCCTCGAACCAGGCCGGCCGCAACCAGGGTAGGAAGTCATAGACCAGCCAGAACGTCTCGACCGGACCGCCAGCCAACCCATGATAATACGCGGCGCGTCCCGGATCCCCGAACAGCTCGGCACATAACAGACGCGCGCCGTCCGGCACGATCGGCGCTTTGGGAGTGAGATAGGGCGTCAGCCGGCGCAGTTCCGCCGCCGTGTCCGCCGTCACCGGCTCCTGCCGGATCGCCTGCATCAGGCTGGACGGTAGGGTGCGCATGGTGCCGGACGCGCCGTCATAGGCGCAGGGCACCAGCGGGGCCGGGCCCGGCCAATGACGGATCAGCGCCCGCTCCGCCCGTTGAATGCCGGTCAGGCACGGGTCCTGCACGAACTGCGACAGATCGAGATAAACGGTCATCGCAGGCCGGTCTAGACCAGACCGAGCGCGACGCAGAGCTCGTCCGCGTAGCGGCTAAAGCGATGCGTCTCAACGTAGGCCTGGCGCTCGGCCTCTTGGCCTGGCGGCGGCGTATCGAGCAGGGGGGCCAGGGCTTCGGCCACCAGCACCGGGCTCGGCTGATCCGGCACGCGCCGCACGAAGCCCGGCGCATCGATGCCGTCGGCCAGCGCGGCACTGGCGACGCCGCGCAGCCCAGCGCCCACGCAGTCCGACAATGCGCCGGACACGGCGCCCGGACCCCCCAGGCGGAGCTGCAGTGCCGCGTCCGCGCCCAGCAAATGGTCCTGCCACACCTCCTCCGGCACGGCGTCGCCCGCAAACCAGACGTGATCCTGCAGCCCGAGCAGGGTGATCAACGCGGGAATCGACGCCGGACATCCGGTGGCGTTGCCGACGAAATGCAGCCGCGCGGGCACGCCCCATTCCCGCAATAGATGCAGCGCCCAGACACAATCCTCCGGGGCGCGATCCGCATGCACGGCACCGAAGGTCGCGATCACCACGGTGCCGGGGGCCGCGCCGAATCGCGCCAGCCGGTCGC
Source organism: Rhodospirillales bacterium (assembly GCA_043758105.1). Classification (GTDB taxonomy): domain Bacteria; phylum Pseudomonadota; class Alphaproteobacteria; order Acetobacterales; family Acetobacteraceae; genus JANPPS01. Next base: position 5,337 of record JAYVOF010000184.1, read on the forward strand.
GCGCCCGGACCCGGGCGGCGGGGGTCAGCGCCTCCGCCGCCCAGCTTCGGCGTAGGCAAAACGGTAGATGCCTCGTGGCCACCCCGGTCCGGGCGGCGATGGCGTCCGCGCCGGCGCGGGAGTGCAGGATGAGCGGGGCGGAGGCGGCCGCGATCTCGTCGTAGAGGAACGCAAGCGGTGCCGTGTGCCCCGTGAGCCAATGGCTAAGTTCATCCGGGGCCAATCGCCGGTGCAATTCCCGCTCGGCCAGGCGCTGCGTGTGTTCCACGCCATAGCGGCTCGCATACAGATCCACCATGCGGCCACCATGCGCGATACAGGCCCCGCCATACCGCAACAGGTTGGCCAGGATATCACCACACTGCGCCGCGTTTCCCAGCACGCTCACGACGGCGTCATAGGCCGATGACAGCAGCGGCACCGCCGATAAGGTGCCGAGGGTTTGCACCCCATCGGGTCGGTCGGGCGCCGCGGTCGCGGTGAAGACGTCGAGTTCGACCCGGCTGCCGAGTGCGGGGCACAATGCGGCGCTGTATCCCGCGATGCCGAGCCGGTCCGGCGGGAGCGGGGTCAGCAGCGCGACACGGGGCCGGGCGCGGCGCAGTATGACGGCCGCCGCCAAACCATTCGAAATCCCGCTTTCAGCCGGGGTGGGCAACAGACCGGACACCGCCCGCCAGGCGCGCCCGGCGACGGCGGCGGCGCGAAAGCGGGGCCACATCGCGTCCTGCGCCGCCACCGCGGCCGCCCGCCAGACCGGATCCTGGACCTGGGACAGCAGCGACGCGAGGGTGCCGGGGTGATCGAGCGGGAACAAATGCCCCGGTTCCACCAGCTCCGCATGCGCTGGGATGTCGGACGCCAGAACCGGCGCGCCAGCGGCCATGGCCTCGATGACCGGCAGCGAAAATCCCTCCGCCCGGGACGGCGCGATCACGCACAGCGCGGTTCGATACAGCCGCGCCAGCTCCGCCTCGGGCACATGGCCCGGCATCACGGCACCCGGGAATTCCCGCCCCGGATAGACGCCGGTGATGACCAACGGGACGGTGCCGCCGTTCAGCGCCTGCGCCGCCAGGGCGAATTCGGGGTTCTTACGCGGATCATCCCCGCCGACCACGAGAAAATGCGCCGTCCCATGGTCCGGCCGCTCCGCCCGTCCGGCCTCGAAAACGGGGTTGAGCGGCGCGCCGGTGATGCTTACCTCATGGGGCGCGGTGCCGAGCAACCCCTGCATGCGCCGGGCTGCGTCGGCCGAAATGGGCAAGAACCGGTCATACCGCGCGAGCCAGCGCAGCCGGACATGGTAGTCGATCCGTGCGGAATTCGTGGCAAGGTAATGGGCTGGATGATCCAGCGGGATGAAATCATACACCACGGCGGCACACGGAATCGCTGGATCCATCAGCAACCGTCCGACAAACAACGGGTCATGCGTCATGGGTGAGAGTTGCAAAAACCCCGCGACGGGGTTCTGGGTGGAGGGGAACGCGGTGGTCCGCACCGCATCGAGCGTGTCCCGCGCCGCATCCCGCAGGGGGGGCAGCGCCGGGTCGATCAGACCGATCAGGCGGCAGGCGGCGATGCGCGGCGTGTTCCGCGCATGACGCAGCAGCTCGAGGCTATGGCGACCGATGCCGCGCGCGACGAAATTGGGGTCTTGGAGACACCGCACGTCGATCAACAAGCAGGAGCGCGTGCCGGTCATAACGACACTTAGGCCTGGAACACAGTCCGCCTGCCGCGCTCCGCCCCCTTATTCCGGCGGAAACCCTTGGCCATGCCGTCACGCGCGGCCGTAGGTATCCTCGAGCCGGACAATGTCATCTTCGCCTAGATAGCTGCCGGATTGCACTTCGATCAGTGTAAGCGGAATCTTGCCCGGGTTCTCCATCCGATGCACGCAGCCGAGCGGCAGGTAGATGCTTTCGTTCTCCCGGACCATCACCTCCTCGTGATCGCGGGTGACCAGCGCCACGCCGCTCACCACGACCCAGTGCTCGGCCCGGTGGAAATGTTTCTGCAGGCTGAGCTTGGCACCGGGCTTCACGACGATGCGTTTCACCTGGAACCGGTTGCCGTGGATCAAACTCTCGTAAAAGCCCCAGGGACGGTAGGTGAGGTTATGCGCGACCGCCTCATGCCGGCCAGCCTTACGCAGCCGGTCCACCACGCGCTTCACGTCCTGCGCCCGGTCCTTATGCATCGCGAGGACCGCGTCCTCGGTGACGACGACGACCACGTCCTCGAGCCCCACCACGGCGGTGACGATGCCGTCACTGCGGACGTAGCAGTTGCGCGAACCCTCCAGCAGCACGTCCCCCACACTCGCGTTGCCGTCCGTGTCTTTGGGCGACACCTCCCACAGCGCGTCCCAGCTGCCGACATCGGACCAGCCGAGGCTGGCGGGAATGACCGCGGCCCGGGTCGTGCGCTCCGCCACCGCATAGTCGAGGCTGATGTTAGGCGATGCGCAGAACGCCGCGCGGTCGAGCCGGATGAAGTCGAGGTCGTGGGTGCGGGCGCGCACCGCCTCCTGCACGGCGGCGAGCACGTCGGGTGCATACCGCTCCATCTCCGCCAGCAGCACGTCGGCGCGGAAGACGAACATGCCGGAATTCCACAGATGCGTGCCGGTGGTGAATAGCGCGGCGGCGGCGGCGGCATCCGGCTTTTCCACAAACCGCGTCAGCTCGTGCACGCCGGGTGCATCGGCCAGCTCCACCCCGACTTCGAGGTAACCATATGCCGTCTCCGCCCGGTGCGGCGTCATGCCGAAGGTGACGATGCGCCCGGTTTGTGCGGCGACGACGGCGCGGGCGAGGGCCTGTTGCAGCGCCACCGTATCCTTCATGGCGGCGTCGGCCGCCATCATCCACAGGATCGCGTGCGGGTCCCGCTCACTGGCCAGCAACGCGGCGGCGGTGATGGCAGGGGCCGAGTTACGGCCCACCGGCTCCAGCACGATTTCGGCGTCGGTGATGCCGGTCTCGCGCATTTGCTCGGCGATCAGGAACCGGTGCTCCTGGTTGCAGACGACGATCGGCGGCGCGAACCCCGGCCCTACGCCCCGGCGGGCCGTTTCCTGTAGCATCGTCCGCTCGGTCACCAGCGGCCAGAGCTGCTTGGGAAAGCTTTCGCGCGACACGGGCCAGAGCCGGGTGCCGGAACCACCCGAAAGGATGACGGGAACGATACGCCCCTCAGGCGTGGCAGGGGACGATGCGGGCATGCGAACCTCGGACAAGATGCGATCCCGTATAGGTTTGCGGGGTGCACCCTGTCCAGGGCAGCGCCCGTGATTGTTGGGAGCCCGTGATCCGAGGATCAGGCTCTTGCCGGGTGGCGGACCCGAGTTCCATGATCGGCCATGGATCGAATCGACCGTAAGCTCTTGGCGCTGTTGCAGACGGACAGCACGTTGAGCATCGCCGCGATGGCAGCACAGGTCGGGCTGTCGCAAACGCCGTGCTGGAAGCGAATCCAGCGGCTGGAAGCGGACGGCGTGATCACGAGCCGGGTGGCGTTGCTGAGCCCGGAGAAGCTGGGCCTCGGCCTCACGGTGTTCGTCTCGATCGAGGCCGGCGATCATTCGCCCGCCTGGCTCGCGGCGTTCGCAGCCATGGTGGCGGCGTGTCCAGAGGTGGTTGAGGTGCACCGGATGGCCGGCGACATCGACTACATGCTGCGCGTGGTGACGCGGGATATCGGGGCGTATGATGGGTTTTATAAGCGGTTGATCGCCGCGGTGCCGATCAAGAACGTAAGCTCCCGGTTCAGCATGGAGCGGGTGAAGAGCACGACGGCGTTGCCGATCGAGGGGTGACCGCCTCCCCCGGCACGGACGCTTTGCCGGACGCATCGAACCATTTGGCCGCCAAGCGCGTAGGAAGCGCAGCTGATTTTTTGAAAGTTAAACCATGGCCGCCTATTCCACGATCTACGCGTTCGGTGACAGCCTGTCGGATGCGGGTAACGATTCGCTCGCGACGGCTCTGACCGGGTCCATTCCGGTCAACCCGCCGTATTATTCGCAAACCTATGGCCTGGTGTCTGCCAGCATCTTCAGCAACGGGCCGACTTGGGTCATGGATCTGTCGCGGGCGCTGGGCCTCGGCACGCTGGCCCCCAGCCTTACCGGCGGCAATGATTTCGCCTATGGCGGCGCGGAGACCGGGTCCACGCCGCAAAGCCCGGGCGGCATCGTGCTGGGGGCCACGTCCTTGCCGGCGCAGATCGTGCAATTCGAGGCTTCGGTGTCGCGCGCCGATGCCGCACGCGGGTTGGCCACCCTGTCGATCGGTGGCAACGACGTGCTGGACATCTTGAAGAACCCGGCGTTGACGGCGGCGCAGCAGAGTGCGGACGTGGCGGCGGCCGTCGCCAACGAGGTCGGCTTCATCCGGCGCCTAGCGAGCGATGGGGTGAAGACGGCGTTGGTGCTCGATGTGCCGGACCTTGGTAAGACGCCGACCGTGCTGCGGGGGACCGCGAACGGCACCGGCACGCCATCGGCGGCGCTCAATGCGCTCGCATCCAATCTGTCCGCGCAATACAATGCCGCGCTGATCAGCCAGCTACCGGGGATTGCCGGCATTAGCACCACGGTGGTGGACGCCTACCAGCTCATCGACAGCGCCGTCGCCAACCCGGCCGCCTATGGGGTCGCGAACGTGACCACGCCGGTCTGGAGCGGAAACTATACCGACGCGAACAGCGGCACCCTGTCGAGCCGAGACATTCTGACGCAGGACCAGTCCCTGTTTTGGGACAGCCTGCACCCGACGGAGACCGGGCATCTGGGCATCGCGGCGCTGGCGGAGCAGGCGCTGACGGCGACGACGCCGGGCGCCCAGACGTCGCAGGTCTTTGCATCCGTGCTGCAGCGTTCGCCGGACGCGGGAGGCTTGGCGTTTTTCAGCAACGCGCTTGGTACCGGCAGCCTGGCCCCGACCGGCTTGGCCACCGCCATCGCGACCTCGCCGGAGGCACAGGGCAACGTGGTGACGGTCGTGGATCTCTACACCATCTTGGGCCGCGCGCCGGATCAGGGCGGATTGCAGTTTTGGGTGCAGCAGTATGAGGCCGGGGTGGCATTGGGAAGCATCGCCGGGACGTTCCTGGCGTCCTCGGAGGGCCAGGGAATTTATGGGAAAGTGGACGTCACCAATGCGTCGTCCGATGCGTCGTTTGTAAACAAGGCCTATCGTGAGGTGCTGGGCCGATCTGCGGATGCCGGCGGGTTCGCGGCGTGGACCGGCCAGTTGCAGGGGAACGCGATCACCCCCGGGGCGATGCTGGCCGCGTTCGTGGTGTCGCCCGAGGGACATGCACGCGACGCGTCGGCCGCGACCAATTTCTTGATCCAGGCCGCGAGCGGGACGGCCAATTATGGCGGTTCGTTGTTCCCCACGGGCTGACGGCGGCGTCCACCATCGAGGCTGGCGGCTTCCGCGCGCATCGGGCTACTCTCCTGCAAAACGGGAGGATGCGCGTGGGGCCTGCGCTTGAACTGGAAGATGTCAGCGTGCGCTTCGGCGCGACCACGGTCGTGCGCAGCACGTCGCTGCATGTGGCGGAGGGCGAGTTCCTCTCCGTCGTCGGCCCCACCGGCTGCGGCAAAAGCACGCTGCTGAACCTGTCCGCCGGGCTGCTGGCGCCGACCGAGGGCGCGGTGCGCGTGCGCGGCCAGGCGTTACGGGGCATCAACCGCCAGGCAGGTTATCTGTTCCAGGCCGATAGCCTCATGCCGTGGCGCTCGGCACGAGACAATGTGGCGGCAGGGCCGGAGTTCGCCGGAGCGTCGCGGCAGGATGCGGGGGCTGCGGCCGATGCATGGCTCGGGCGGGTGGGGCTCGCCGGGCACGGGCATAAATATCCGCACCAGATGAGCGGTGGAATGCGCAAACGGGCTCAATTGGCGCAGACGCTGGTGCTCGATCCGCCGATTTTGTTGATGGATGAGCCGTTCAGCGCGCTCGATGTGCAGACCCGGCTCATGATGGAGAACGAGCTGCTGGCGTTGTGGCAGGCGAACCGGAAATCCGTGCTGTTCATCACCCATGATCTGGAGGAGGCGATCAGCCTGTCGGACCGCGTCATCGTGCTGTCGGCCGGGCCCGGCACCCATCCGCTGGCGGAGTTCACGATCGACCTGCCGCGTCCGCGCGACGTGGCGGAAATCCGCATGACGCCCGCGTTCCAGCACTTGCAGGAACGCATCTGGGCTGTGTTGCGGGACGAAGTGCTGCGCGCCTATCAGCAGGCCGCATGATCACCGCCGGGCGGGTGGGGATCGGCGTGCTGCTGCTGGCGCTGTGGCAGATCGGCAGCGCCACGGGCGTGCTGTCCCCGCTGTTTTTCGGCCGCCCGGTGGCGATCGCGGCGGTCGTCATGGACTGGTTCGCGACCGGATTCATTTGGCCGCATCTGGCGGTGACCATCGCCGAGACATTGATGGCGTTCGCCACCGGCACCAGCGCGGGCGTTGCCGTGGGATTGTGGCTGGGGCTCAGTCCGCGGACGCTCGCGTTGCTGGAGCCGTATATCAAGGCGGCCAACGCCATGCCGCGGGTCATCCTGGCGCCGATCTTCGCCATGTGGTTCGGGCTCGGCATGACCAGCAAGGTCGCGCTGGGCTTCACGCTGGTGTTCTTCATCGTGTTCTTCAACGTCCTGCAGGGCGTGCGGGAGGTGAGCCCCACCGTCCTGAACGCGACCCGGATGCTGGGCGCGTCCCGGCAACAGTTGGTGCGGCACGTCTATCTGCCGGCGGCGCTGTCCTGGGTGTTCAGCTCGCTGCATATCTCGGTCGGCATGGCGTTCGTGGGCGCCGTGATCGCCGAATACCTGGGGAGCGCGCGGGGCGTCGGATATTTGATCTTGCAGGCGGAGGGCGTGTTCGACGTGGACAGCGTCTTCGCCGGCATCGTCGTGCTGACGGCCTGTGCGCTGGTGCTGGATGCGGGTGTCACGATCGCGGAGAAACGCTTGCTGGTGTGGCAGCCGCACGCGGACTTGCCGCGCGACGCCTGATACCGGCGGCATCAACCAATGACCCCCGTCATTGCGAGCCCCGCTTGGGGCGCGGCAATCCAGGGGCAACAAGTGCTCTTGCGGTCCCTGGATTGCTTCGCCAAGCGGCTCGCAATGACGAATCCAATTGCGAATAATTCTCATTCTCGCTACGTAAGCTAGATAAGAATCGTTCGCATTGGAGTCTGTTATGCCCGCTTATCACACCCTCATCGTTGCCCTGTCGGCGCTCGTCGCCCTCGAACCCGTCCCGGCCCTGGCTGAACCGGCCTCATTCAGCCTGGTGCTGAAAAACCACCGCTTCGAGCCGGAAACGCTGGAGGTCCCGGCCAACGCTAAGCTCGAGTTGCACATCCGCAACCTGGATACCGATCCGGAAGAATTCGACAGTACCGACCTTCGCCGCGAACAGGTGGTGGGGCCGGGTCAGAAAGAAATCGTCTTTGTCGGCCCGCTGCGACCCGGCACATACGCCTTCATCGGTGAGGATCACCCGGCCACGGCCCACGGCACGCTGATCGCCCGATGAGGTGTTTGTGGGCGGCCGGCGGTCTGGCGCTCGCGCTGGCCGGTCCGGCATGGGGGCAGGACCTGCATATCCGCTCGCCCGTGGTCGAGGGGGGCGAGGTGGAGCTGGAGCATAACGCCTTCGTCGGATTGGGCCGCAAAGGGTCCGACTATAATGGCCTGCAGGCCTATACCTACTCGCTCGGATACGGCGTGACGCGGTTCTGGAAACTGGAGTTGGAGGCGGAGACCGGGGCCCGCCCTACGTCGAACCTGGCATACACCGCCACCACGATCGAGAGTACCTTTCAGCTGACGCCGCAGGGGAAGTATGCGGCCGATCTCGGCTTCTTCTTACAATACTCGCGCTCCGCCCTGCGGGATGTGCCGCACAGCGTGACCTTCGGGCCGATCGTGTCCAAGGAGGTGAACGATGTCTGGAGCCGGGACGTTCGTCTCACGCTCAATGCGTTCGTGTCCCGCGATATCGGTCGCAACGCCAGCAACGACACCGGCGGCGTCTATGCGGCGCAGGCGCTGCTGCTCACGTCGCCGTGGATCAATCCTGGCGTCGAGTTGTTCGGCACGGTGGGCAACATCACCCGGCCCGGCCTCTATGCCCAGCAGACGCACAGCGCCGGGCCGGTGCTGACGGGGGGCACCCGGTTCGCCCCGCTCGGCAAATTGAAATACGAGGTTGGGTATCAGGTGGGCCTGACCCCCTCCACGGCGCGCGGCGGGGTGCGGTGGAAGCTGGAATACGAGTTCTGGTTTTAGGCCTAATCTCGGCTGGCAAATCGTCCCAAACGGTCGTACGACGGGAGAAAACCCGGAGGAACCATGCTCACCCGCCGCACCGCCCTGACCCTTACGGCCGCGACCCTGGCCATGCCCGCCTTCGCCCAATCCCGCACTAAGGTCCGCATGGCCGGCGGCGGGATCGCGCTCTATGGCTACATGCCGTTCTTCGTTGCCATCGGCCAAAACCTGTTCCAAAAACACGGGATCGAGCCGGATGTCGCGATGTTTCCGGGTGGCGCCAAGGCGATGCAGGCGCTGCTGGGCGGCTCGTCCGACATGGTATGCGGCTATTACGAACATACCATCCAGCTCGCCGCCAAGAACGCGCACCTTACGGCGTTCGTGCTGCAGGCCCAAAACAGCGGCCTGGCACTGGGGATCCGCAAGGAGCTGGCGGGGGAGATCAAGACCGCGGCCGACCTCAAGGGCCGCAAGATCGGCGTGTCGGCCCCCGGCTCGGCCACGCATCTGTTTGCCATGCAGCTTCTAGTGAAGGCCGGCCTGAAACCGACGGATGCGGCGGCCGTGGGCGTCGGCACCGCACAAACCGCCATCACGGCGTTCGAGCGGGGGGACATCGATGCGCTGAGCCTCTTCGACCCGATCATCAACGATTTGGAAAAAAAGGGCGGTATCGTGCTGCTGGCGGATGCGCGCGACACGGCCGGCACACAGGCGATATTCGGCGGCCCCTACGCGTCCGGCTGCCTGTATGCGGATGCGGCCTGGATACCCAAGAACGAAGCCGCCGTCCGGGGCTGCGCCGCCGCCATCCTGGAGGCGCTGGCGTTCCTCAAGACCGCCACGCCCGAGCAAGCCACCGGCGCGCTCGCGGCCGGCATGTGCGCCGTGGGGGCCGACGTGTGCCAAACCGCGTTCACCCGCAACCGCGAAGCCTTTCAGCATGACGGGCGCATTACCCTGGCGCAGGCCGAGACGGTCAAGCGCATGCTCACGAGCTTCGACCCGGCGATCGCGGCGGCGACAATCGATCTGCCGAGCACATTCACGGATCGATATCTGACGGTGGCGTGAGGGAAACAAGCAGAGCGGTCCTTCATTCGGCAGGGCCTGGTAACTCGTCCCAGCTGAGGCCTGTGCTTGTCGTTTCCCTTACCCCGGCCCTCAATCCGCTTCGCGAATTGAGCCCGGAGGGAGAGGGGGAAGCGAGTTTCCCGATATTTTGCCAAGCTTCCACAAGACGCGCCAACTCCTCCTCGTTCCCCGCCCCCGGAAATCCGCCCAGACCCGGCGTCGCGATGGTTCGCCTGACGCCGCCCGGCAGCACCCAGTTCAGCGGCGCCTTCCGCCCCTGCGCGTCCGCGCCCATGGTAAATGCTGCGTAGTGCCGCCCCGGGTGGATGCAGTATCCCGCCGCCATCCCGGCGCCCCCGGCATTGGCCCGCTCACTCCGTGTGCCCAGCAGCGCGCCGACCGGGGACAGCAGGAAGTCGAGCGCGGTGGGGGACCATGCGTGCAGCACGTCCGGCGGGGTCTTCACGCCGCAGCGGGGCACGGATTGCCGGTCCGGATCGCTCCAGACCTGCACCATGAACACCTGCAGCCCCGTACCCGCGAGCGGACCGCCCGGCAGCGCCAGGCGCGTGTGCACGGCTTCCAGCGACTCCGCGGCGGCGGCCAGCGCGGTGGTGCCCAGATTGTCGAAATAGCCGCCATCCACCACCTGGCCCCGCTCCTCCTGCGTCACGCTGTCCACCAGCAGGCCCGGCGCCGTTACATACGGGAACCGCGCGCTGTTGCTGGCCGCCACGGCGAAGGATGGGTCCGCGCACAGCGCCTGCAGTGCATCGATGGCGCCGGGCACGGCGGAGGCCGCGACCTCGACGCAGCCCGCACCCTCCACCCCCGTGACCGGCGTGGTGATCACGAGCCGCCCCGTCTCCAGATGCGTGCCGGAGGTGAATAGCAGCGGCAGGCGGGGGGTGGCGCCGTCCAGGCTTTGGTCCACCAGCGTGAGCGACAGCGCGCCCTTGAACGCGCGGTCCCAGGAGCGCTGCAGCCAGACCGTCCGCTCCTGCGACACCACGCCCACCTGCCGCAACCCGGCCGAGACCGGGCCCAGCACGCGCCACCACGCATCGGCAAAGAACAGTCCCGCCAGCGCCGGGGATAGGAAATCCTGGCCGAGCGCCTTCTGCAGCCGCTCCCCCCGGGCCGCCGCGTCCGTGGGCGGGGGCGCGCTACAGAAATCACCGGCCTGGTTCAGCAGGGCCACATACCCGGTCATGCCCAGCGCGCCTCCGGATACGCCCGATACGGCAAACAGCTGGTGCGCCGGGTCAAGCGGAAGGGTCTGCTCCAGCGTCTGCATCACCGCCCCGGCCCACAGCGCCGCCCGGGATGCACCACCCGCGGCACCCACCAGCATGACGCGGATTTGGCCGTGCTCGGGCTTGGCGCAGTGCAACAGCCAGGCCTCCGCCGCCTGATCCAGCGTCGGCCGGCGCAGCGGGTAGGGCACCGCCGTCACCACCGCCGTGTTCACGCTGACGGCCGCCGAGCCCACGACCCATAGCGCCAGCAGCAGCAGGCCGGGCCAGCGCCGGGCGGAGGCGAAGAAGGCGATGGGCGGCGCCAGCAGCGTGAGCAGCCCGCCCAGCCCGAACAGCGCCGTGGGGATCGGCCCCACCGCCTGCGCCACCTGGATCACCGGACCCCGCCCGGCCATGACGGTGAGCGTGAGCCCCACGAACAGCACGACCATGCCCGCCACCAGCGCCGGGTGAAACGGCAGGCACTGCACCGCAAGCCGCCCCCAATCCCCGAACGGCCGGCCCGGCGGTGCCGCCTGATCCACGAACTCGTCATACATGAACCAGCGCGCGAACCATCCGCGCCGGGGCGCCAGGCCCGCCCGTCGAGTCAGCACCCGTTGCCGCCGGCTCCACGCCACCCCCACCAGCGCCGCGCCCACGCCGAGCGTGATCACCACGAGCACCACGCCGCGGGCCGGGTTCAGCAACTTCCAGCCCTGCAGGATGGCGATCAACCCACCCACCGCCGGGGCCAGCGCCACCATCCGCGGCAGCCAGACCCAGCCCGGCTGCCCCTCCCAATCGAACACCCCCGCCCGCCCGCCCGCGCCGGCGAGGTTCAGGGACCATCGCGCCCAAAACCAGCACCCCACCCCCGTCGCGAACATGGCCGTAGCGAAGGCGAACACCTGCCCGGCCCCGTCCGTCCCGGCTATCAACTGCCGCACCTGCTCCGGCCCGGTCAGCGCCACGATGCCCACGATGGAAAACACGGTCGGCACCCGGGCATGCCATGCGGCGGAGCGCCAACTGGGCGCCACAAGCAGCAAGGCGATGGCGAGGAGGCTGCTGAGCGGGAGGACCCAAGTGGGTATGTGTGGCATCAAAGGTGCTCCCGCTATGCGGATTCCACACTACTCGTTACGATACACTAATCAAAGAAGAAAGCGACTTCTCGTTAATTTATCGGATCCTAAGCTAATGTCGTTAGGAGACGATAAATTCTTTAGGAGTCACATGGACCCTGTCAAAAATCCCTTTGCGCCTGGCGCCGGAACCCCTCCGCCTGAGCTGGCGGGACGGGGTTCGTGGCGCGTTGCAGGCGCTGAGCCTTGTCGAGGGAGCACGCCAGTGGCTTCTTTCGCGTCCGGTTCGATCGTTGCACGCCGGCCGAGCGGCGATACATGCGCGCCCTTGCGGAATTCGGTCCGGGTGTCGCGCGGTCTGGAGACATCGCTGACAAGCTTGGCGTGACTACCCAGAGTGTTGGCCCGGTGCGGAGCAGCCTGATCAAAAAAGGTATGATCTACTCTCCGCAACATGGTGAAACGGCGTTTACGGTGCCGTTGTTCGACTCCTACATGCGCCGGGTCATGCCGACGCTCGACTGACCGCCTAATGAAAAGCCAGATACTCGTAGCTGAGATGGCTCGCCGCATCCGTCCCGCTCTGCACCGTGATGCGCCCGGCGGCCAGGTCTGCCGCGGTGTAGCCGGCCAGCGTTGCCTTCGTGATCACGCCTGACGCCACCGTCGTGAGCGTGAGGCCGGTGTAGCCCGCGGCCCCCTGACCATCCTGCCAAGACAGCGCCGGGTCCACGCCCCACAGCGTCACGTCATCGCCGGCATGGGCGCCCACGATCGTGCTCCAGGTGGTGGTCGCGGCGGCGGTGACGAAGAAGCTGTCGGTGCCGGTGCCGCCCACCAGGAAGTTGGAGCCGCCGCCGCCATCCAGCACGTTCCGCCCGCCATGCGCCGCCAGCGCGTTATCCCCGGTGCCGCCGTGCAGGAACCAGTTATCCGTGCTGGCGGAGGCCACGACCGTGCTGGGGGAGATGGCCACGAATTGATGCTCCACGCCCGCCACCGGGCCGACATAGTCGCTGGTGGCGTTACCGCCCGGGCTGCTCAGGCCGCCCGGTGCCAGCGTCACCACGGTGCCGGTCCCAGCGTCGTCGGCCGAAAGCCGGATGTCTGCCGCCGTGAAGCCTCGCGCGCCGGTGAGAGTCAAATCCGTGGTACCGCCGCCCGACATCACATGCAGCCCGGCGCTATCCAGCGTGCCGTGCACGTAGGTGCCGAACGCGACATCCCGTAGGTCGATCGTGTTGCCCAGGCCGAAGCCCTGCAGCCCCATAGCCGCACCGCCCGCCCGTAGCACGAGCGTGCCGCCGCCGTGGAAGGTGACCCCATTGGCCGCGGCCCCGCGCTCCACCGTCAAAACGCCGCTTGCCTCGAGCGTGATCCCTGCCGCATGGCCCCGGACGATATCCGCCTGGCCACCATGCAGCACGTCATCGACGCTCGACCCGCCATCGACCACCAGCATGCCGCCGGCCAGCACGGTCGATTGGTGGGACGTCCCGCCCTCCAGCGACACAGTGCCCCACCGCACCGTAGAGAGCGAGACGCTTCCGGTGGCATTCACCACGGCCAGCCCGCCATCCACGACCATGCCGGCCGCCTGTCCGTTGACCAAGCCCGTCCCGCCGCTGAGCAGGGTGACATTGTTGGCCGTGCCGCCGGTATCGATCGTCAGCACCGCTCCGCCCCCACCCGGCGCCGCCTGGCCCACGGTCTGCGTGCCCACGTTCAACGCGCCGGACACCACATGCTCGATGCCGCCGGGCAGGACAGCGATGGCGGTATTGGTGGGGCCCGCCGGCACGACCAGGGTGCCGGCGGCCGCCACGGTCTGCGCGGGGTCGGACCCGGTCAACACATGCGTGAGCCCGGCACCGACCAAGCCGGACACGGCCGGTGTTGCAGGCTGGGTGCCGCCCGGCAGGTAGGTGTAGGTGACGTTCACCGTGGCGCCGGCCTTGAGTGTCGTCGTCACGGCGAGGTTGCCGGTGCCGTCGATCGTGGTCTGGCCCAGGCTGGACAGGGCCAGCGTGACCGGGCCGGGGCGCATGAAATTCGCTAGCGCGGCACCCCCGATATCGACCGTACTATGCCCCTCGCCGACGAGCCCCGTCACGCTCACACCCGCGACGCCGGCGAAATCGGTCGCGCCATCTGCCGCGCCCAGCGTTTGCGACAGGCTGTCCCGGGCCGTGGCTTGTTCGGCCACCGTGCCGTCAGCGAGGCTCAGGCTCTCGGTGGCGCTCTGGCTGATGGTGACGTTGCCCGCGACGGCGTCCAGGTTCTCCGCGCTGATTCCGCCCACGCTGTCCGCGGCGATCTGCACCGTCACGTATTCGAGGGTGCCGAGCGCGCGGTCGAAGCCGTTGAAGGTGAGGGTGCTGGTGCTGCCAGTGGTCTGATCCGCCATACGCTGGGTCTGCATCGCGCTGGTGACGGAGCCTGGGACAAACGAAGTAACGTATGGTGGCTGAACCCCTTGAAACCCGCTGCCCAAGGGGCTGCCTGGCCCTGCTGACGGCGCGGTCTGCACCGCGGTCACGACGCCGGCGGCGACCGAGGTGTGAAAAATGGCCTGCACGTTGCCGGCCCCCATGGCCAAGACACGCGCGCTCGCGGTCACCGGCAGCGTCACGCTCCCCGTCCCGGTCAGCAGCGATAGGTCGGTGCCCGTCCCGTTGCCCGGCGCGCTCACCACCGCGGCCCGGTCCGTCCGGGCCATCCCCAGCACCGTGCGCCCGGACGGCCCGGCGTTGTCGGCCACCCCATCGGCCGCCGCGAGCTGCACCGTGACGCTGGCGGTGGGCGCGGCTGAGAGCAGCAGCGAACCGTCCGGCCGGTCCAGCGTCACTACTCCGGAGGCGGTGCTTCTAAAGGTGCTGGCGGACGCCTCACCACTCTCGACCACCAGCGTGCTGTCGATCGTGCCGGTCAGGCTGAGCCCGGCGGTGACGATGCCCAGCGCCGGGTCGATCTGTTTGAAGGTGACGCTGCCGGTCCAGGGGCCAGGACGGGGGGCGACGGTCTGGCGCTGGATATAGAGGGGCATCAGGTAAGTTGCATTTATTGTTGCCCCTCCGCAACGGGCAAGTTGTGACGGTTCGGCGATTACTCCCGCGCCGTAAACCCCAGCCTACGATAGACCGGTGCGGCCTCCGGCCCGGTGAGGAACGCCAGCAGCGCCCGCGCCTCCGGCGTGTCATGCACGAGGGCGAAGGGGTAGGTGATCGGCGGGTGGGAGCCGTCCGGGAAAGTGCCTACGATGCGCACGCCGGACGATGCGGCGGCGTCGGTCGCATAGACGATGCCGAGCGGCGCCTCCCCCCGCTCCACCAGAAGCAGCGCCGCCCGCACGTTCTCCGCCCGGGCCAGCCGGGGTGCCACGGCGTCCCACGCGCCGAGGGAGCGGAGTGCGGCCTCCGCATACTTTCCCACCGGCACGCTGGCCGGGTCCCCGGTGGCAAGACGCCCGTCTGGGCCCAGGCGGGCGAGAAGGTCCACGCCCGGGGTCAGCGTCACCTCACCGGGCTGGTCCGCGGGCGCGATCAGCACCAGGTGGTTGCCGAGCGGGCTCATCCGCGTGCCCGGGACCAGCAGATTGCGTTGTTGCAGATAATCGGCCCAGGGCTCGTCGGCGGACGCAAAAATGTCGGCCGGCAGGCCCTGCTCGATCTGCCGGGCCAGGGTGGAGCTGGCGGCGAACACGAAGCGGGGTGGCGCGTGGCCCTGGGTGGCCCAGGCCTGGCCCAGTTCACGCAGCGCGTCGGTGAGGCTGGCGGCGGCCATGACCGTCACCTCGGCGCGCGCCGGGGTGAACCATAGCAGGGCGACAAGCAGCATGATGCGCATCGAAAATCCCCCGTTTGGTCTATACGGTCCATCAAAACGGAGGAGACGTAAATGACGCCAGCACGCTTCGCGGGCCGCACCGCCATTGTCACCGGCGGCGCGTCCGGCATCGGCCAGGATATCGCGGCCCGGCTCAGCGCGGAGGGGGCGCGGGTCAGCATCTGGGATTTACACGCCGCCGGGGCGGACGGGCAGGGGTTGGACATCACCGAGCCCTCGCAGGTGGACGCCGCCATGGCCGCCACCGTGGCCGCGCTGGGCCGGCTCGATATCCTGGTCTGTAGCGCGGGGATCACCGGGCCGGTGGCATCGGTGCGGGATTATCCCGTGGAGGAATGGCGGCGGGTGATCGATGTGAACCTGAACGGGTTGTTCTACTGTAACCGCGCCGCGGTGCCGCATCTGGAGGCGGGCGGCTATGGCCGGATCGTCAATATCGCGTCGGTGGCGGGGAAAGAGGGCAATCCGAACGCGTCGGCGTATTCGGCGTCCAAGGCCGGGGTGATCGGGCTCACCAAATCACTCGGCAAGGAGCTGGCGGGGACGGGGGTACGGGTGAACTGCGTGACCCCGGCGGCGGTGCGGACGCCGCTATTCGCGCAGATGAACGAGGCGCAGATTGGCTATATGCTTTCGAAGATCCCGATGGGCCGGTTTGGTGAGATCGCCGAGGTGACGGCGCTGGTGTGCTGGCTGGCGAGCGAGGAGTGTTCGTTCAGCACCGGCGCGGTGTTCGACGCATCGGGCGGGCGGGCGACGTATTAGCTTCCCCCTCTCCCTCCGGGAGAGGGTTGGGGTGAGGGAAACAACCGGCGCGGCCGAGAGGGTGTGAGATCGTGCTTTTTCAGGACAGCCTGATCTTGTTGCGTCCCTCACCCCGGCCCTCTCCCGGAGGGAGAGGGGGAAGGAAGATCAGTAAATAGCCGGTTCCGGCACGGGGGCACCCGCATCCGTGCGTAGGAAATCGAAGTCGCAGCCCTCGTTCGCTTGCTGGATGTGTTGGGTGAACACCTGGCCATAGCCGCGCTGATAGTGCGGCGCCGATGGGACCCAGGCGGCGCGCCGACGGGCGAGTTCGTCGTCACTCACCTCCATGCGAATCGACCGGGCATCCACGTCCAGCGTGATGATGTCTCCGGTCCGCAGCAGCGCCAGTGGCCCGCCGATCCAGCTTTCGGGACAGACATGCAGGACGCAGGCGCCGTAGCTCGTGCCGCTCATACGCGCGTCGGATAGACGCAGCATGTCGCGGTGACCCTGTTGCAGCAGCGCCTTCGGCATCGGCAGCATGCCCCATTCCGGCATGCCCGGCCCGCCCTGTGGCCCGGCATTGCGCAGCACCAGCACATGGCCGGCGGTGATGTCCCAGTTCTCATCATCGACCGCGTGCTTCAGGCTCGGATAATCATCGAACACGACCGCCGGTCCGGAATGCGTGAGAAAGCGCTGGTCCATCGCCGCCGGCTTGATCACGCAGCCATCGGGGGCGAGATTGCCGTGCAACACCGCGAGCGAACCCTCGCCATAGACCGGGTTACTCACCGGCCGGATCACGTCCGCGTTGTACACCCGCGCGCCCTCGATGTTTTCACCCAGGGTCCGGCCGGTGACCGTCATGCAATCCAAGTGCAAGAACTCACGAATTTCATTCATCAACGCGCGAATACCGCCGGCGTAGTAAAAATCCTCCATCAGGTATTGGCTGCCAGAGGGTCTGACGTTGCCGATGACCGGGACACGGCGGCTGTAATGCTCGAAATCGGCCAGCCCGATATCTTGCCCGGCCCGGCGCGCCATGGCGATTAAATGAATGATGGCGTTGGTGCTGCAGCCCATGGCCATGGCCACCGCGATGGCGTTTTCGAACGCGTGCCGGGTCTGGATCAGGGAGGGCGTCAGATCCTCCCACACCATGTCAACAATCCGCCGGCCGCTTTCGGACGCCAGCCGGATGTGCCCGGCGTCGGCTGCCAACATACTGGAACCGCCCGGCAGAATCATGCCCACCGCCTCGGCAATGGCCGTCATGGTGCTGGCGGTGCCCATGGTCATGCAAGTGCCATAGGACCGCGCAATCCCGGCCTCCACCCCCTGCCATTCCGCCGCCGTGATGGTGCCGGCGCGCAGCTCGTCCCAGTATTTCCAGCTATCGGAGCCCGATCCCAGCGTGTGCCCGGCCCAATTGCCGCGCAGCATCGGCCCGGCGGGCAGGAAGATGCTAGGCAAATTCATGCTGGTGGCGCCTAGCAGCAGGCCGGGCGTCGTCTTGTCGCAGCCGCCCATCAGCACGGCCCCATCGATCGGGTGGGAGCGCAGCAGCTCCTCCGTCTCCATGGCCAGCATGTTGCGATACATCATGCTGGTGGGCTTCACGTAGGTCTCGCTGACCGAGAGCGCCGGCAGTTCGACTGGGAAGCCGCCCGCCATCAGCACGCCGCGCTTCACGTCCTCCACCCGCTGTTTGAAGTGGGCGTGGCAGGGCTGAAGGTCGGACCAGGTGTTTAGGATGGCGATGACCGGGCGACCCGACCACTCCTCTGGTGCATAGCCCATCTGCATGGCGCGCGAGCGATGACCGAACGAGCGCAGATCGGCCGGCCCGAACCAGCGGGCGGAGCGGAGATCTGCGGCCTTTTTGGCCCGCACCGGCATCGCGTCCATCACGCGTGCTCCTGCATACGAGTCAGCAGGGGACGGTCCGGACGCATCGCGAACGCAGCCACGACGCCCACCAAAAGCAGGCCCATGGTGCCGTAGAATGGCAGCGACCAATTTCCGGTGGCGTCGATAATCGCGCCGAACACCACGGGAGAGACGATCGCTGCCAGCGCCGAGCCGCTATTCATCAGCCCGGACGCGGTGCCGGAATGCTCTGGCGCGATGTCCATCGGGATGGCCCACATCGGCCCGATCGTCAGCTCGGCAAAGAAGAACGCACCGCCCAGTGAGAGGGCGGCGAGCGCCGGGTCGGTGACGAAGAGCACCGGAGCCGAGCAGATGAACGAGCCGATCATGCCGAAAATCACGAGATCGCGCCGGGCCCGCAGCAGGCTGCCGGTGCGGCGAAGCATCCAGTCACTGACGACGCCGCCCAGTGCGTCACCCACCACCCCTCCGCCAAACACCAGCATCGAGAATAGCGCGGAATCCTTAAGATTCAGTTTATAAGCGTGCAACATGAATTGCGGCACCCAGGTCAGAAAAGTCCACAGCGTCCAGCCGTAACAAAAATAGACGAACGTGACGGGTGCCATCCGGCGGATGAGCGCCGGCCAGGGTGTCCTACCTTCTATCCGTGGGCGCAACGCTGGCAGCCGGGCCAGGTCCTCCGCCTGCATACTGGGATGCTGCCGCGGATCGTCCTCGTAATACCAGGCCCAGACCAGCACCCACACCAGGCTGACGGCCCCCAACACCACGAAGCTACCGCGCCACGACACGACGGCAATCAGCCCGATCACCACGGGCGGCGTGATGGCGTTCCCGAGCCGGGCGGCGGAATGGGTGATGCCCTGCGCCCAGCCGGACTGCGCTTTCGGCACCCAGACGGACATGGCCCGGGTCGCGGTCGGGAACGTAGCCCCTTCGCCCAAACCCAGCAGTACGCGGGCGGCGATCATGGTCAGGAAGCCGGTGGCAAGACCGGTGATGATCGTAGCGATCGCCCAGATCAGGCCCGAAATGACCAATGTCCGCTTGGCGCCAAACCGGTCACTGAACCAGCCGCCCGCGATCTGGCAAACTAAATAAGGATAGCCGAAAGCGGAGAAGACGAGCCCGAGCTGGGTGTTATTGAGACCGAACTCACCTTTGAACGCCACCGCGGCCGAACTGACGTTCACCCGGTCCACATAGGTGATGAAATACATGGCGCAGAGCAGCAGGAGGACGTTGCTGCCGCCGTTCCAGCGCCGGAGCATGAGGTGCCTACTTCGCGTCGCGCGGGGCCGCGCTATAATCGAAATAGGCCAGGCGGATGGCGCGAAACGGATTTCCGGCAACGACGGTCGCCAGCACCAACGAGATCACGAAGGACCCGGCGATCGCCATCGCCGTCGGGCTAAAGCGCGGGGCGGGCTTGGTGGGCGGCATCGAGGGCTTGGTGGCCATGTTTGGTCCCTTTTATATAGTGTCACTGCTATAGCGATGCCGCTTCGGTTTGTCCCTAGCGGGGCATGACATTTTTGCAGCCGTGCAGAAAGTTATGGACGGCAGACGAAAACCACACTATACGCCCGCCCTCACTCGGAACGCGGGAGGCGGTGCATTTGGCCGCCGGTATCACCGTGGTCCCTCGGCACAGAGGGTTATATGGCGAAGAAAATCGTCGGCTATATCAAGTTGCAGATACCGGCCGGAAAAGCCAATCCGTCCCCACCTGTCGGCCCGGCCCTGGGTCAGCGCGGGTTGAACATCATGCAGTTCTGCAAGGAATTCAACGCGCTGACGCAGACCATGGAACCCGGCATGCCGATCCCGGTCGTGATCACCGCGTTCGGCGATCGCACGTTCAGCTTCATCACCAAGACGCCGCCGAACACCTATTTCCTGAAGAAGGCCGCGGGCATCACCAGGGGCACGACGACGCCGGGTAAGGGTGCCATGGTCGGTAAGGTCACGACGACGCAGCTGCGTGAAATTGCGGCGGTGAAGATGAAGGACATGAACGCGAACGAGGTGGATGCCGCCGTGAGCATGCTGGCCGGGAGCGCGCGCTCCATGGGCCTCACCGTGGTGGAGGGTTAATCATGGCCGAGGGTAAGCGCCTGAAGGCGGGCTACGCAGCGTTCGATCGCACGAAGTCCTATCCGCTGACCGAAGCGATTCAACTCGCTAAGTCCAATTCCAAGGCGAAGTTCGACGAGACGATCGAGTTCAGCATGAACCTCGGCATTGACCCGCGCCACGCGGACCAGATGGTGCGCGGCCTGCTGAGCCTGCCGAATGGCACCGGCAAGACGCTGCGCGTCGGCGTGTTCGCGCGCGGCGCCAAGGCGGACGAGGCCCGGGCAGCCGGCGCGGATGTGGTCGGCGCCGAAGATCTGGCGGAGCAGGTGCAGGGCGGGACCTTCGGGTTCGACCGCTGCATCGCGACGCCCGACATGATGGCGCTGGTGGGCCGGCTGGGTAAGATTTTGGGCCCGCGCGGCCTGATGCCGAACCCGAAGCTCGGCACCGTCACCATGGACGTGAAGGGCGCCGTGTTGGCCGCCAAGTCCGGCCAGGTCGAGTTCCGCGCCGAAAAGGCCGGCATCGTCCACGCCGGCATCGGCAAGGCGAGCTTTGACGAGACCAAGCTGGTGGAGAACGTGAAGGCTTTTGTGGACGCGATCCAGAAGGCGAAGCCGACCGGCGCGAAGGGCACGTATGTGCAAAAGGCCTCCGTCAGCTCCACCATGGGGCCGGGCATCAAGGTCGATCTCGCGAGCCTTTCTAACTGAATTCGTCCCCACTCCGGCCCGCGTGCCGGAGATGGGGATGGCTAGGAGGGCGCGAGCCTTCCGATCCTGTCCGAGACTGCGCGTCCGTATGGATAATGGGCTCCGGCCCGCGCGCAGGAGACGGGGATGCCGAGTGATCCCAACGCTTTAGGGGTGACCGGTTCCGGCTATTGGGTTCGGTCCGCACAGGCGGGCCGGGTTCCGGACAGGCGATTGCGTCATGCCCATGGTGGGCGTGACGGGCCGACAGGAGAGTAACTTGGACCGTACGGAGAAGCGGGAGTTCGTCGCTTCGCTCGGTCAGGTGTTCGCAGAGACGTCCATGGTGGTGGTCACCCGTAACAACGGAATGACCGTCACCGAGGTATCGGAGCTGCGCCGCCGGATGCGGGCGTCGGGATCGACCTTCAAAGTCGCGAAGAACCGGCTGGCCGTGCTCGCCCTGGATGGGACCCGGTTCGACGGCATTGTCCCCTTGCTGAAGGGTCCAACCGCGCTTGCGTGGAATATGGACCCGGTGGCGGTGGCCAAAGTTGCCGTGGACTACGCCAAGACCAACGAGAAGTTCGTCGTGATCGGTGGATCGCTTGGAACCCAGATGCTCAGTGCAGATGGGGTCAAGGCGCTCGCGGATCTGCCGTCGCTCGATGTGTTGCGTGCCCGGTTGGTGGGGATGATTCAAACCCCCGGCACCCGGATCGCCAGCATTCTCGCAGCGCCGGCCGGACAGCTCGCACGGGTTTTTGCGGCGTATGCCGAGAAGAACGGGGCCGAGCCAGAGCCCGAGCCACAAGCCGAAGCCGCCTAAAGCCGCAAGCCCTGGTGCAGGGCTTGCATAGGATCACCTAAAGACACACGTAAGGGTTTATCAATGGCTGACATGTCAAGACTGGTCGAAGAGCTCTCCGCATTGACGGTGCTCGAGGCCGCCGAGCTTTCAAAGATGCTCGAAGAGAAGTGGGGCGTTTCCGCGTCCGCGCCGGCCGCGGCAGCCGCGCCGTCCGGCCCCGCCGCCCCGGCCGCCGCCGTGGAAGAGCAGACCGAGTTCACGGTCATCCTCGCCAAGGTCGGCGAGAAGAAGATCAACGTGATTAAAGAAGTCCGGACTATCACAGGTCTCGGCCTGAAGGAAGCCAAGGACCTCGTCGAGGCCGCGCCGAAGCCTGTGAAGGAAGGCGTGAACAAGGACGAGGCCGCCAAGCTGAAGAAGATGCTTGAGGAGCAGGGCGCCACTGTCGAGATCAAGTAGCTTGCCGGCCGGTTTCGACCGGCTCTGATCGGGGAGAGGGTGGAAACCGGGTCTGGTTTCCGCCCCCGAACCCATTTTAAGCCGTGCCGTGCGTGATAACTACTAAAGGACCGAGCATGAACGCGATCACGATGAAGTCGTTCACGGGACAGAAGCGCATCCGCAAAAGCTTCGGGCGCATCCCCGAAGTCGTGTCGATGCCTAACCTCATCGATGTGCAACGCTCGAGCTACGAGGGCTTCTTGCAGATGGCCACGCCGCCCGATAGCCGGACGCAGACGGGCTTGCAGGAAGTATTCAAGTCAGTGTTTCCGATCGATGACTTCGCCGGGCGTGGGCGGTTGGAATTCGTGTATTACGAGCTGGAAGAGCCGAAATACGACGTTGAGGAGTGCATTCAGCGCGGCCTCACGTTTGCGGCGCCGCTCAAGGTGATTTTGCGCTTGATCGTCTGGGACCTCGATGAGGAGACCGGCGCGCGCTCGATCCGCGATATCAAGGAACAGCCGGTATACATGGGCGACATGCCGCTCATGACCGATAACGGCACGTTCATCATCAATGGCACCGAGCGTGTCATCGTGAGCCAGATGCATCGCAGCCCCGGCGTGTTCTTCGACCACGACAAGGGCAAGACCCATTCGTCGGGAAAATATCTGTTCACCGCCCGAGTGATTCCGTATCGCGGCTCATGGCTCGATTTCGAGTTCGACAGCAAGGATTTGGTATACGTCCGCATCGACCGGAAGCGGAAGCTGCCGGTGACCACGCTGCTGTATGCGCTGGATAATGACGCGACGATCGCCATGCGCGAAAAGCGTAAGGCCGCCGGCGAGCCAGTGGATATCAACGAAATCAAGGGCATGGACGCCGAGGAGATACTGCACTCTTTCTACGGCCAGGTCGCGTTTACGCGCACGCCCAAGGGTTGGGCCCGTCCGTTCGATGCCGACGCCTACCGCGGTATCACCTTGGCGGAGGCGTTGGTCGATGCCGATACCGGCGAAGTGGTGGCCGAAGCGACGACCAAGATCACCGCGCGCAACGCTAAAAAGATCGCCGAGAAGACCAGCACCGTGCTGGTGGGCCGCGCCGACCTTTTGGGCCGGTTCGTGGCGCGCGACATGGTCAATGAAGAGACCGGCGAAATCTATGCCGAAGCCGGTGAAGAGTTGGCCGAGGCTCGCCTCACCTCCCTCGAGGACGCCGGTATTACCGAGTTGGCGACCTTGGCAGTCGATCAGTCGAACGGCCCCTGGATCCGTAACACGCTGACCGTGGATAAGAACAGCAACCGCGACGACGCGCTGGTGGACATCTACCGCGTGATGCGCCCTGGCGAGCCGCCGACGCCCGAGACGGCCGAGGCGCTGTTCCGCGGCCTGTTCTTCGACGGCGACCGGTACGACCTGTCCGCAGTGGGCCGGGTCAAGATGAACATGCGCCTGGGCGTCGAGGCTGAGGACACCGTGCGCGTGCTGCGCAAGGAAGACGTGCTGAAGACCGTAAAGATCATGTGCGAGTTGAAGGACGGCCGCGGCACCATCGACGACATTGATAACCTTGGTAACCGCCGGGTGCGCTCGGTCGGTGAGCTGATGGAGAATCAGTATCGCGTCGGCTTGCTCCGGATGGAGCGGGCTATTCGCGAGCGGATGGGCTCCGTCGATATTGACACCGTCATGCCGCATGACCTGATCAACGCCAAGCCGGCTGCCGCGGCGGTTCGCGAATTCTTTGGCTCGTCCCAGCTCAGCCAGTTCATGGACCAGACTAACCCGCTGTCCGAAGTCACGCATAAGCGTCGTCTGTCGGCCTTGGGCCCTGGGGGTCTGACGCGGGAACGCGCCGGCTTCGAGGTGCGTGACGTGCATCCGACGCATTACGGACGGATTTGCCCGATCGAGACGCCCGAGGGGCCGAACATCGGCCTAATCAACTCGCTCGCCACGTATGCAAAGGTAAATAAGTACGGCTTCATCGAGACGCCGTATCGCTTGGTCAAGGATGGCCAAGTGCAAGACGGCTGGAAGTATCTGTCCGCGATGGAGGAGGAGAAGCTCGTCGTCGCACAGGCGGACGCTCCGACCGATAAGGACGGTAACTTCACCAATGAGCTGGTTTCGGTGCGCAGGCAGGGTGACTTCCGCCTGGTCAAGCCGCAGGACGTGACGGCGGTGGACGTGTCACCGCGTCAGTTGGTGTCCGTGGCCGCCGCGTTGATCCCGTTCCTCGAGAACGACGACGCCAACCGGGCGCTGATGGGCTCCAACATGCAGCGCCAGGCCGTGCCGCTGATCCGGGCGGATGCGCCGCTGGTCGGCACCGGCATGGAGGCGGCGGTCGCGCGGGATAGCGGCGCCACCATCGTCGCCAAGCGCCCCGGCATCATCGACCAGATCGACGGCGCTCGCATCGTAGTTCGCGCGACCGCCGAAGACGGCACGACCCATGGCGTGGATATCTATCGGCTGCGCAAGTATATGCGCAGCAATCAGAGCACCTGCATCAATCAGCGTCCTCTGGTCCGAGTCGGGGATCGGGTGGGCACCGGCGACATCATTGCCGATGGTCCGTCCACGGACCTCGGTGAATTGGCGCTGGGCCGGAACGTGCTGGTCGCGTTCATGCCCTGGAACGGTTACAACTTCGAAGACAGCATCCTCATCAGCGAGCGTATTGCCCGGGATGACGTGTTCACCTCGATCCACATCGAGGAGTTCGAAGTGATGGCGCGGGACACCAAGCTCGGCCAGGAAGAAATCACGCGCGACATCCCGAACGTGGGTGAAGAGGCGTTGAAGAACCTCGATGAGGCTGGCATCGTCTATATCGGCGCCGAGGTGAACCCCGGAGACATCCTGGTCGGCAAGGTGACGCCGAAGGGTGAGAGCCCGATGACGCCGGAAGAGAAGCTGCTCCGCGCCATCTTCGGTGAGAAGGCCAGCGACGTGCGGGATACCTCGCTGAAGCTTCCGCCGGGTGTGACGGGGACCATCGTCGATGTCCGCGTATTCAGCCGCCGGGGCGTGGACAAGGACGAGCGTGCGATGGCGATCGAGCGCGCCGAGATCGAGCGCCTGGCCAAGGACCGTGACGATGAGCGGGCCATTCAGGAGCGGTCGTTCCTGAACCGGATGCGGGAAAAGCTGCTGAACCGCAAGGCTTCGGCGGGCTTCAAGGGCATCAAGGCCGGCACGACCATCACGGAGGAAGTGCTGGCCGAACATCCACGCGGCGCCTGGCGCAATATCGGCGTGGCCGAAGATGCGATCATGGCCGAGATCGAGACGCTGAAGCGTGAGTTCGACCAGGCCGTGGGCCGGTTGCAAGCCAGGTTTGATGGAAAAGTCGAAAAACTGCAGCGCGGTGACGAGCTGCCGCCCGGCGTCATGAAGATGGTCAAAGTCTTCGTGGCTGTGAAGCGCAAGCTGCAGCCCGGCGATAAGATGGCCGGTCGCCACGGCAACAAGGGCGTCGTCTCACGCGTGACGCCGGTCGAGGACATGCCGTTCTTGGAAGACGGTACGCATGTGGACCTCGTGCTGAACCCGCTCGGTGTGCCGTCGCGCATGAACGTGGGGCAGATCTTGGAGACACATCTGGGCTGGGCCTGCGCCACGCTTGGCAAGCAGGTCGGTGAACTGGTGGACGAGTATCGTCGCACCGGGGCGCAGCGGGATAGCCTGCTGGAGATGCTGCGGGACATCTATGGCGACGAGGTGTTCACGACGCAGATCGAGCCGATGACCACGGAGCAGCTGATGGAGCTGTCGGATAACCTGAAAAAGGGCATTCCGATCGCGACGCCGGTGTTCGACGGGGCCCGCATGTCGGATATCGAGGGCATGCTGACCAAGGCCGGCCTCAATACGTCCGGCCAGGTGTTCCTGACCGACGGACGGACCGGCGAGACGTTCGAGCGCAAGGTGACGGTCGGCTACATCTATATGTTGAAGCTGCACCATCTGGTGGACGACAAGATCCACGCGCGGTCGATCGGGCCGTATTCGCTGGTGACGCAGCAGCCCTTGGGTGGCAAGGCGCAGTTCGGTGGGCAGCGCTTCGGCGAGATGGAGGTCTGGGCGCTCGAGGCGTATGGCGCGGCCTATACACTGCAGGAGATGCTGACGGTGAAGTCGGACGACGTGTCCGGGCGCACCAAGGTCTATGAGGCGATCGTGCGGGAGCAGGACACGTTCGAGGCCGGCATCCCGGAATCGTTCAACGTGCTGGTCAAGGAGCTGAAGAGCCTTGGCCTGAACGTCGATCTCGATATGCGGCCCACCTGAACGATTTGTTAACTATTTATCCCGTAACATGCGGAGGCCGGCAGGACGCCGGCTTCTGCCTTGGGGTTCTGAGCGCATGAACGAACTGATGAAGATCCTCGGCCAGGCTGGGGCCGCGATGACTTTCGACCAGATCAAGATCCAGATGGCCAGCCCGGAGCAGATCCGCTCCTGGTCGTATGGTGAGATCAAGAAGCCGGAGACCATCAACTACCGCACCTTCAAGCCGGAGCGTGACGGGCTGTTCTGCGCCCGTATTTTCGGGCCGATCAAGGACTATGAGTGCCTGTGCGGCAAGTACAAGCGCATGAAGTTCCGCGGCATCATCTGCGAGAAGTGCGGCGTGGAGGTGACGCTGGCCAAAGTGCGGCGTGAGCGCATGGGCCATATCGAGCTGGCAAGCCCGGTGGCGCATATCTGGTTCCTGAAGTCTTTGCCGAGCCGGATTGGCCTCATGGTCGATCTGACGCTCAAGGAACTCGAGAAGATCCTGTATTTCGAGAGCTATGTGGTGCTGGAGCCGGGTCTGACCGACTTGAAGCTGCATCAGTTGCTGACCGAAGACCAGCTGATGTCCAAGCAGGATGAGTTCGGTGAGGATGGCTTCCGCGCCGGCATCGGGGCCGAGGCGATCAAGGGAATACTCCACGGCATCGATATCCAGTCCGATAAGGTCACGCTGCGGGCCGAGCTGAAGGAGACCAACTCCGAGGCCAAGCGCAAGAAGCTCGTGAAGCGCCTGAAGCTGATCGAGGCGTTCGGCGAAAGTGGTGCTAAGCCCGAGTGGATGATTCTGGACGTGGTGCCGGTCATTCCGCCCGAGCTGCGTCCGCTGGTGCCGCTTGATGGTGGCAGGTTCGCCACCTCCGATTTGAACGATCTGTATCGCCGCGTGATCAACCGCAACAACCGGCTGAAGCGGCTGATCGAGCTGCGCGCGCCGGACATCATCGTTCGAAACGAGAAGCGTATGCTGCAGGAGAGCGTGGACGCGCTGTTCGACAATGGACGCCGAGGTCGGGCCATCACGGGGGCGAACAAGCGTCCGTTGAAGTCTTTGTCTGATATGCTGAAGGGCAAGCAGGGCCGGTTCCGGCAGAACCTTCTGGGTAAGCGCGTGGACTATTCCGGGCGGTCGGTGATCGTCGTGGGGCCGGAGCTCAAGCTGCACCAGTGCGGCCTGCCGAAGAAGATGGCGCTCGAGCTGTTCAAGCCGTTCATCTATTCGAAGCTCGAGAAATACGGTCACGCCACCACCATCAAGGCTGCCAAGCGCATGGTGGAAAAGGAGCGTCCGGAGGTCTGGGACATCCTGGAAGAGGTGATCCGCGAGCATCCGGTGATGCTGAACCGCGCGCCGACCTTGCACCGCTTGGGCATCCAGGCGTTCGAGCCGGTGCTGATCGAGGGTAAGGCCATTCAGCTGCATCCGCTGGTCTGCACCGCCTTCAACGCAGACTTCGACGGTGACCAGATGGCGGTGCACGTGCCGCTGAGCCTCGAGGCGCAGCTGGAAGCCCGCGTCTTGATGATGAGCACGAACAACATCCTGAGCCCGGCCAACGGCAAGCCGATCATCGTGCCGAGCCAGGACATCGTGCTGGGGCTGTATTATCTGAGTCTCGAAACGCCCGAGTACCGAGACGCGCCGGACGTGGCCATCTATAAGGATAGCACCCTCGTGCGGAAGGGTCCGACGGCCTATGGCAGTGTGGGTGAGATCGAGTATGCGCTGACCGCCAAGGCGGTTCACCTGCATGATAAAATTCGCGCCCGGTATGAGACGGTCGATGCGCAGGGCAACAAGATCCGCTCGCTGGTGGTGACGACGCCGGGCCGGATGTTGATCGCCAACATTCTGCCGAAGAACCCGAATGTGCCGTTCAGCCTGATCAACCGTACGTTGACCAAGAAGAACGTGTCCGACGTTATCGACGCCGTGTATCGGCACTGCGGCCAGAAGGAATGCGTGATCTTCGCCGACCGGCTGATGGGCTTGGGCTTTGGCCAGGCGGCGAAGGCGGGCCTGAGCTTCGGCAAGGACGATCTGATCATCCCGGACAGCAAGCCCGAGCTGATCCTGAAGACTCAGAACGAGGTCAAGGAGTTCGAGCAGCAATATCAGGACGGCCTGATCACCGCCGGCGAACGCTACAACAAGGTCGTGGACGCCTGGTCGCGCTGCACGGACGAGGTTGCGGGCGCCATGATGAAGGAGATCAGCAAGCAGGAGATCGGCACGCCGACCAACTCCGTTTGGATGATGTCCCACTCCGGCGCGCGTGGCTCCCCGGCGCAGATGCGGCAGCTGGCCGGCATGCGCGGGCTGATGGCCAAGCCCTCCGGTGAAATCATCGAGCAGCCGATCATCGCCAACTTCAAGGAGGGTCTGTCCGTCCTCGAATACTTCAACTCCACCCACGGTGCCCGTAAGGGTCTCGCCGACACGGCGTTGAAGACGGCGAACTCCGGCTACCTGACCCGGCGTCTCGTGGACGTGGCGCAGGACTGCATTATCGTCGAGAACGATTGCGGCACCGAGCGGGGCTTGACCGTGAAGGCCGTGCTCGATGGCGGTGAGACGGTAGCGAGCCTGTCCGAGCGCACCCTAGGCCGCACCACGGCCGAGGACGTGCTCGACCCGGCGACCAACGGCATCCTTTTGCCGCGCAATACGCTGATCGAAGAGCCGGAAGCCGACATGCTGGAGAATTCCGGCGTGGAGGCGGTGAAAATCCGCTCGGTCCTGACCTGCGAGAGCCGGGTTGGCGTCTGCGGTATGTGCTATGGGCGCGACCTCGCCCGCGGCACGCCGGTCAATATCGGTGAGGCGGTCGGCGTCATCGCCGCGCAGTCCATCGGTGAGCCCGGCACGCAGCTCACGATGCGGACGTTCCACATCGGCGGCGCGGCGCAGCGGGGCGCTGAGGTGAGCGCCGTCGAGGCGAGCCATGACGGCGTGGTGCAGATCAAGAACCGCAACGTGGTGCAGAACAGCCAGGGCGTGCCAGTGGTGATGTCGCGGAACTGCGAAATGGCCATCGTGGACGACAAGGGCCGGGAACGCGCACGCTTCCGGGTGCCGTATGGGGCGAGGCTGCTAGTGGATGAGGGGCAGAAGGTGTCCCGGTTGCTCAAGCTGGCGGAGTGGGACCCTTACACCTTGCCGATCATCACCGAGCGGGCCGGCAACGTCGAGTATCTCGACCTGCTAGACGGCGTCACCATCATCGAGAAGATGGACGAGGTCACGGGGCTCACGTCGAAGGTGGTGGTGGACTATAAGCAGATGACCAAGGGCGTCGATCTGCGGCCACGGCTGCAGCTGAAGGATGAGAAGGGTGAGGTGCTGAAGCTGCCCTCCGGCGCGGAGGCACGTTACTTCCTCAATCCCGACTCGATCCTCTCGGTCGATAACGGGGCCACGGTCGCAGCCGGTGATGTGCTGGCGCGGATTCCCCGGGAGGGCAGCAAGACGCGTGACATCACGGGCGGTCTGCCGCGAGTGGCCGAGTTGTTCGAGGCGCGGCGTCCCAAGGATCATGCGGTTATCGCCGAGATCGATGGCCGGGTGGAGTTCGGCAAGGACTACAAGGCCAAACGCAAGATCATCGTTAAGAACGATGAGACGGGCGAGGACTCGGAGTACCTAATTCAGAAGGGCAAGCACGTCTCGGTGCAGGAGGGTGACTTCGTCCGCCGGGGCGACCCGTTGGTCGATGGCCCCCGCGTGCCGCACGACATCCTGGCGGTGCTGGGCGTGGAGGCGCTGTCCGACTACCTGGTGAACGAAATCCAGGACGTGTACCGGCTGCAGGGCGTGAAGATCAACGACAAGCATATCGAGGTGATCGTCCGGCAGATGCTGCAGAAGGTGGAAATCACCGACCCGGGTGACACGACGTACTTGGCCGGCGAGCAGGTGGACCGTCTCGAACTGGAGGCCGAGAACGAGGTGCGCCTCAAGGCCGAGGAGCGCCCGGCGATGGGCACCCCCGTGCTGCAGGGCATCACCAAGGCCAGCCTGCAGACCCACAGCTTCATCAGCGCCGCGTCGTTCCAGGAGACGACTCGGGTGCTGACCGAGGCAGCGACGGCGGGGAAGGTTGATAATCTGCTGGGTTTGAAGGAGAACGTGATCGTGGGCCGCTTGATCCCGGCGGGCACGGGTTCCGTGATGAACCGGCTGCGGGCGGTGGCGGCTGGGCGGGACCAGGCGCGCCTGCGTCCGGAGACCGTGGCCATCCCGGCACCTGCCGCAGCGGAGTGAGACAAGGGCGGGTCGCTTCGGTGGCCCGCCCTGCTCGCCTAATCAGCGGCGCTTTTGCCCGCGACGGCTTTGGCGACATGGTCACGGAGGACCTCATTGATCCGGTCCTGAAAGCCCGGTCCTTCCTGCCGAAACCACGCGAAAACCTCGACATCGACTCCGACCACTCGCCGAGCGGTTCCGCATGTCGGATCAACGGCAATCGCGTTATCCCAGTCGAACACGAGCCCCGCCTCATCTGGATCGCTTGCGATCGCCGCCTCGAGTTCCTCTTCGGACATGGCTCGTACGGCTGCCAAGTCTGTCTGGCTGTACCCGGCAGCTAGCATCGCCCGAAGTTCAGCTTCCGTATAACTTCTGATATCGCCGCCGCTCTCCATCTCTCGCCCTCCTGAATGAGATTACGCGAACCTTGCTTCCCCTCCACGTATAAATAGCGGTGACGAACACGTCGTCCAACATCCCCGTTGAGGCCAACCTTTCCTCCCCGCCCACGATAGATGCCGACTCCGTGGCGTTGGGTCCCGAAAGCAGGGTCAATACGTCGGCGAAGTCTAACCTGTGCTTGGCTAGATTGCTCAGCCGCTTCTTTTCGTCCCATTCAAGATCCATCCGCGTCCTACAAGTCCGTCATACCCGCGCCCGACAACCATAGCAGCCATGCGCTTCTCATCCAGGCATGGAAACGCTTGACGCCGGGTCCGCGCCGCCATACAACCCGCCCCTCGACGACCCCCAGCGAATGTCGGGGTTGGCTGTCGTTTACTGCAGATGCGTGCAGGGTGCCGTCCCGAAGGACCAAGGCCCTGTGCATCGTTGGCTCAGCGCGGCGGCGTAGTCCGCAGCGCTTGGCTTTGTGAACGCAGCTAACTCGGACAAATAGGATCGGAAGACGCGTATGCCGACGATTAACCAACTGATCGCCAATGGCCGTGAGCCGGCGCCGAAGCGGAACAAGGTTCCTGCGCTGCAGAATTGCCCGCAGAAGCGTGGCGTCTGCACGCGCGTCTATACGACGACGCCGAAGAAGCCGAACTCGGCGCTGCGTAAGGTCGCCAAGGTTCGCCTCACCAACGGCTTCGAGGTCGTGAGCTACATCCCCGGTGAAGGCCACAACCTGCAGGAGCACAGCGTCGTGCTGATCCGTGGCGGACGCGTGAAGGATCTGCCGGGCGTGCGATACCATATTTTGCGCGGGGTGTTGGACACCCAAGGGTTGCCGAAGCGTCGTCAGCGCCGGTCGCTGTATGGCGCGAAGCGGCCGAAGTAAGGGAGACCGAGAATGAGCCGCCGCCGCCGCGCCACCAAGCGCGACATCCTGCCGGACGCGAAGTTCGGCGATACCGTGCTGACCCGTTTCATGAATGCGCTCATGTATGATGGCAAGAAGAGCGCTGCCGAAGGCATTGTCTATGGCGCCCTGGAAAGCCTGAAGAAGCGGGGCGGTGCCGCCGCCGACCCGATCAAGATGTTCCACGAAGCGCTGGACAACGTGAAGCCTGCGGTCGAGGTGCGGTCACGCCGGGTCGGTGGCGCCACGTATCAGGTGCCGGTCGAAGTGCGGACCGAGCGGCGCCAGGCGCTGGCGATCCGCTGGCTGATCGACAGCTCCCGCAAGCGCGGCGAGCACACGATGGAGGAGCGGCTGTCCAACGAGCTGCTGGACGCGGTGAACAACCGCGGGTCGGCTGTGAAAAAGCGCGAGGACACGCATCGGATGGCCGAGGCCAACAAGGCATTCAGCCACTATCGCTGGTAGATAAACACGAAACCTGCCCTCAGCGGGCGACGGAGACACGACCATGGGTAAGGCTAAATTCGAGCGGAACAAGCCGCATTGCAACATCGGCACCATCGGTCACGTGGACCATGGCAAGACATCGTTGACCGCCGCGATCACCAAGGTCCTGGCGAAGTCCGGTGGCGCCACGTACACCGCCTATGATCAGATCGATAAAGCACCCGAGGAGCGGGCCCGCGGCATCACGATCTCGACCGCGCACGTGGAATACGAGACGGCGAACCGCCATTACGCCCACGTCGATTGCCCCGGCCACGCCGACTATGTGAAGAACATGATCACGGGCGCGGCACAAATGGACGGTGCGATCCTGGTGGTGTCCGCCGCCGACGGCCCGATGCCGCAGACCCGCGAGCACATCCTGCTCGCCCGTCAGGTCGGTGTGCCGGCGCTGGTGGTGTTCCTGAACAAGGTCGATATGGTCGATGACCCTGAGCTGCTGGAGCTGGTCGAACTCGAAGTGCGCGAGCTGCTGAGCAGCTATCAGTTCCCGGGTGACGACATCCCCATCATCCATGGTTCGGCGCTGATGGCGCTGGAAGACAAGAACCCGGAGCAGGGCGAGCTGGCCATCCTGAAGCTGATGGCCGCTGTGGATGCCAGCATTCCGCAGCCGCTGCGTGCGACCGAGAAGCCGTTCCTGATGCCGATCGAGGACGTGTTCAGCATTTCCGGACGTGGCACCGTGGTCACGGGCCGGATCGAGCGCGGCATCGTGAACGTGGGTGACGAGGTCGAGATCGTCGGTATCAAGACGACGGTGAAGACTATCGTCACCGGCGTCGAGATGTTCCGTAAGTTGCTGGACCGCGGTGAGGCCGGTGATAACGTCGGCGCGCTGCTCCGCGGCACGAAGCGTGAGGACGTCGAGCGCGGTCAGGTCTTGGCCAAGCCCGGCACCATCACGCCGCACACGAACTTCAAGGCAGAAGCCTATGTTCTGACTAAGGAAGAGGGTGGCCGGCATACGCCGTTCTTCACCAACTATCGTCCGCAGTTCTACTTCCGTACTACGGACGTGACCGGCGTCGTGCAGCTGCCCGAGGGAACCGAAATGGTGATGCCCGGCGACAACGTGTCCATGGACGTCGAGCTCATCGCGCCGATCGCGATGGATGAGGGTTTGCGTTTCGCCATCCGCGAGGGTGGCCGGACGGTCGGTGCGGGCGTCGTCGCCAGCATCACGAAGTAAAGTAGGCGGGACCGGATTAGCGCAATGGACAACCAAAACATCCGCATTCGCCTGAAGGCGTATGATCACCGCGTGCTGGATAACAGCACGCGGGAGATCGTGAACACGGCGAAGCGTACCGGTGCCCGCGTGCGCGGTCCGATTCCGTTGCCGACGCATATCGAGCGGTTCACGGTGAACCGCTCCCCCCACGTGGACAAGAAGTCGCGCGAGCAGTTCGAGATCCGGACGCATCGCCGGCTGTTGGACATCGTGGACCCCACGCCGCAGACGGTGGACGCGCTGATGAAGCTCGACCTCGCCTCTGGCGTGGACGTTGAGATCAAGCTGTAGGACCGGGACCATGGTGGTTGCAAAACAACGGACCGGGCTGATCGCCAAGAAGCTTGGCATGACCCGTATCTTTAAGGACGACGGAACGCACGTGCCGGTGACGGTTCTGCATCTGGACCAGCTGCAGGTGATCGACGTCAAGACCAACGAGCGGGACGGCTATACGGCCCTGCAGCTCGGCTGGGGTAAGGCGAAGGTAAAGAACGTGTCGCAGCCGAATAAGGGCCATTATGCCCGGGTGAAGGTTGAGCCGAAACAGCGGGTGCGTGAGTTCCGCGTGGCCGAGGATGCGGTGCTGGAAAGCGGGACGACGCTGACCGCCGCGCATTTCGTGGTCGGCCAGAAGGTCGATGTTTGCGGCGTCACCAAGGGCAAGGGCTTTGCCGGCGGCATGAAGCGGTGGAATTTCCGCGGGCTCGAAGCGTCGCACGGCGTGTCGGTCAGCCATCGTTCCTTGGGTTCGACCGGTAACCGGCAGGATCCCGGTAAGACGTTCAAAAACAAGAAGATGCCGGGTCATTTGGGCGTGGAGCGGGTGACGACGCTGAATATCGTCGTGGCCGGGATCGATGCCGAGCGTGGGCTGATCATGGTCAAGGGCGCGGTGCCGGGTTCGAAGGGTGAGTTCGTGATGATCCGGGATGCGATCAAGCGGAAGCGTCCGGACGAGGCGCCGTATCCGGCTGGCGTCGTCGCGGCCGAGGCACCGGAGCCTGTTCCCGTTGAAGCGCAGGCGGAGTGACGGTGATGCAGATTGAAATCAAGACGCTGGCAAACGGCTCGGCGGGTCAGGCTGACCTGCCGGAAGAGTTTTTCGGCCAGAAGCCGCGCAACGACATCATCGCCCGGGTTATCCACTGGCAGATGGCGAAGCGCCGGGCGGGGACGCACAAGACCAAGGGCATGGGCGAAGTGTCCGGCACGACGAAGAAGCCTTTTAAGCAGAAGGGCACGGGCAACGCCCGGCAGGGCTCGCTCCGCGCGCCGCAGTTCCGCACGGGCGGTGTGGTGCACGGGCCGGTCAACCGCAGTCATGCATATGATTTGCCGAAGAAGGTGCGTCGTTTGGGCTTGATCAGCGCGCTGTCGATGAAGCAGGCGGATGGTAAGCTCGTGGTGCTAGATAGCGTGTCGAGCGTGACCGGGAAGACCAAGGACCTCGTGGCGCAAATCAAGGCGCTCGGCTGGACTTCGGCGCTGGTGGTCGACCGCGAGGTGAACGAGACGTTCAAGCGTGCCAGCTCGAACATCATTGGGCTGCATTGCCTGCCGACCATGGGTGCCAACGTGCATGACATCATCCGGCACGATCTACTTGTGGTGACGAGCGCCGGGCTCGAAGGGTTGAAGGCGCGCTTGGCCAAGAAGGCATCAGCCGAGGGAGAAGCGGCATGAGCGTCGCGCAGGTGATGGTGGCCCGCAAGAGGGCGGCGACCATGTCCAAGGAAGCCATGTATGAGGTGATCCGCTCGCCGGTCATCACAGAGAAGGCGACCGCGGCGACCGAGCGGAACCAGGTCGTGTTCCGGGTAGCTATCGACGCGAACAAGTCCGAGATCAAGGCGTCGATCGAGGGGCTATTCGGGGTAACGGTCCTCGCGGTCAACACGTTGATCCAGAAGGGCAAGACCAAGCGGTTTCGGGGGCGCCCCGGCGTGCGCTCGGACGTGAAGAAGGCTTACGTGCAGCTGGCTGAGGGACAGTCGATCGACATGTCCACCGGCCTGGCCTGAGGACGCATTATGGCATTGAGGCAATTCAAACCCGTCACGGCGTCGCTTCGCGGCACGGTGCTGATCGACCGCAGCGAGCTGTGGAAGGGCAAGCCCGTCAAGACGCTGACCGAGGGCAAGCACAAGACGGGCGGACGCAACAACCACGGCCGGACGACGTCGTTCTTCCGGGGCGGCGGGCATAAGCAGACCTATCGGCATGTCGATTTCAAGCGCCGCAAGCATGACGTCGCGGCGACGGTCGAGCGGCTGGAGTATGACCCGAACCGCACGGCGTTCATAGCGCTGATCAAGTATGATGATGGCGAGCTGAGCTATATCATCGCGCCCCAGCGGTTGAAGGCGGGGGACAAGGTCGTCTCTGGCCCCAAGGTCGACATCAAGCCCGGCAATGCGATGCCGATGGCGGCCATCCCGGTCGGCACGATCATCCATAACATCGAGATGAAGCTCGGCGCCGGTGGCAAGATGGCGCGCTCGGCCGGGACCTATGCGCAGCTGGTCGGCAAGGACGCCGGGTATGCGCAGGTGAAGCTGCAGTCCGGTGAGTTGCGTATCATTCGGGCCGAGTGCTTCGCGACGGTGGGTGCGGTGAGCAACCCGGACAATCAGAACCAAAGCCTGGGTAAGGCCGGACGCGCCCGCTGGATGGGCCGTCGTCCGCATAACCGCGGCGTCGTGATGAACCCGGTGGACCATCCGCATGGCGGCGGCGAGGGCCGCACCTCTGGCGGCCGGCATCCGGTCACGCCGTGGGGCAAGCCGACCAAGGGCTACAAGACACGCGCCAACAAGCGGACGGACAGCATGATCATCCGCCGCCGTCCGAAGGGGAAACACTGACCATGGCACGGTCCGTATGGAAAGGCCCGTTCGTGGACGGGTATCTGCTCGGTAAGGCGGAGGCGACACGGTCGTCTGGCCGGAACGAGATCATCAAGATCTGGTCGCGCCGCTCGACCATCATCCCGCAATTCGTGGGGCTCACGTTCGGCGTATATAACGGGCACAAATTCCTGCCCGTCCAGGTGAACGAGAACATGGTGGGGCACAAGTTCGGCGAGTTCTCGCCGACGCGGACCTTCACCGGACACTCGTCCGACAAGAAGGCGAGGCGGGGATGAGCAAGCCCAAGACACCGCGGGCGTTGGGTGAGACGGAGGCGCAGTGCGTCGTCCGCAATATCCGCATCAGCCCGCAGAAGCTGAATTTGGTTGCCGGTTTGATCCGCAACCAGCCGGCGAGCACGGCGGTGGCCACCCTCACGTTCAGCAAGCGGCGCATTGCGCATCAGGTCCGCAAGGCCCTGGAGAGTGCCATCGCCAATGCCGAGAACAACCACCAGCTCGATGTGGATCGTCTGGTCGTCACGCGGGCCGAGGTTGGAAAGTCGATCGTGATGCGACGGTTCATGGCGCGCGGCCGGGGCCGGTCGTCGCGGATCGAGAAGTGGTTCAGCCATTTGCGCATTGTCGTCGCCGAGCAGGCGCAACTGCCTGAAGAGAATAGGGCGTAAGATGGGTCACAAGGTCAATCCGATCGGGCTTCGGCTCGGCATCAACCGCACCTGGGACAGCCGGTGGTATGCGGGCGCGGACTACTCGAAGCTGCTGCTCGAGGATCTGAAGTTGCGCGCGCATCTGCGGACCAAGCTGTCCGGCGCGGGCGTGTCCCGTGTGGTGATCGAGCGTCCGGCGAAGAAGCCGCGCGTCACCATCTATGCCGCCCGGCCCGGCGTGGTCATCGGCAAGAAGGGCCAGGATATCGAGACGCTCCGTAAGTCTTTGGCCGTCATGGCGAAGGCAGATGTTAGCCTCAACATCGTGGAAATCCGCAAGCCCGAGATCGACGCGACGCTGGTGGCCGAGAACATCGCGCAACAGCTGGAGCGTCGCGTGGCGTTCCGCCGGGCGATGAAGCGGGCCGTGCAGTCCGCCATGCGCTTGGGTGCGCAGGGGATCCGGATCAACTGCGGTGGCCGTTTGGGCGGCGCGGAGATTGCGCGGACTGAATGGTATCGTGAGGGCCGGGTGCCGTTGCACACGCTGCGCGCGGACATCGATTTCGGTGTTGCGACGGCGAAGACGACGTATGGCACGTGCGGCGTGAAGGTCTGGATCTTCAAGGGCGAGGTGCTGACGCACGATCCGCTCAGCCAGGATCGCCGGGCCGCCGAGCAAGCCCCGCAGCGCTAAGGAGGATGTAGATCATGATGTCTCCGAAGCGGACGAAATATCGTAAGGCGCATAAGGGCCGGATTCATGGCCTAGCCAAGTCTGGGACGACGTTGAACTTTGGTGCGTTTGGGCTCAAAGCGCTGGAGCCGGAGCGGATCACGGCCCGGCAGATCGAGGCGGCGCGGCGGGCGATCACCCGCAGCATGAAGCGTGCGGGCCGGGTTTGGATCCGGATGTTCCCGGACGTGCCGGTTAGCCAAAAGCCGGCCGAGGTTCGGATGGGCTCGGGTAAGGGCAGCCCGGAGTTTTGGGTGGTCCGGATCAAACCGGGACGCATCATGTTCGAGATCGACGGCGTGTCACCGGAGCTGGCGCGGGCAAGCCTCGCGCTGGGCGCGGCAAAGCTGCCGATCCGGACGAAGTTCGTGCAACGGCTCGGGGAGGGCTGATTATGACCAAGCCGACCGACATCCGGGCCAAGGGCGCGGACACGTTGCCGACGATGCTGCTGGATTTGCGCAAGGAGCAGTTCAACCTGCGGTTCCAGCGGGCGACCGGGCAGACCGAGGGTGTAGGCCGTGTGCGCCAAGTGCGCCGCGACATCGCCCGCGTGAAGACCATCATGACAGAGCAGAAGCGGTCCGCCGCTAGCTCTAAAACAAAGTAGGGGAGGGGGCGATGCCAAGGCGCGTCCTGACGGGGCGAGTGACGAGCGACAAGATGGACAAGACCATTACGGTCATTGTCGAGCGTCGGATCATGCACCCGCTGTATAAGAAGTTCATTAAGCGGTCGAAGAAGTATGCGGCGCATGACGAACTGAATGTCTGCAAAGAGGGCGACATCGTCCGTATCGAAGAGTGCCGGCCGATCAGTAAGCGGAAGACCTGGTTGCTGATCGAGAAGAACGGCGATGCTGTCGAGATGCCATACGGTTACGTGCCGCCGGTGAAGGCTGAGCATGCTGCGCCCGCGGCCCCGGCTCATGCCGAGGGAGCCGCAGCATGATCCAGGTCGAATCCAACCTCGAGGTTGCCGACAATTCCGGCGCCCGGCGCGTGCAGTGCATCAAGGTGCTCGGCGGCTCCAAGCGGCGCACGGCGTCCGTCGGTGACGTGATCGTGGTGTCCATCAAGGAAGCCATTCCGCGAGGCAAGGTGAAGAAGGGTGACGTGCACCAGGCCGTGATCGTGCGGACCTCGTTCCCAGTGCGTCGGGCCGATGGAAGTGCCATCCGCTTCGACCGCAACGCCGCCGTGCTGATCAACAAGCAGCAGGAGCCGATCGGCACCCGCATCTTCGGACCCGTGGTGCGTGAGCTACGCGGCAAGAAGTTCATGAAGATCATCTCGCTCGCGCCGGAGGTCTTGTAATGTCCGCGCGCATCAAGAAGGGTGACACGGTCGTCGTGATCACCGGGTCGGACAAGGGCAAGCGCGGCGAAGTGCTGAGCGTGCGCCCGAAGGATGAGCGGGCGGTGGTGAAGGGCGTGAATATCGCCAAGAAGCACACCAAGGCGCAGGGCATGGGTCAGCCCGGCGGCATCATCGAGCAGGAGGCGACGATCCATCTGTCGAACCTGGCACTGCTCGACCCAAAAACCGACAAGCCGACCCGTGTTGGGTTCCGCACGCTGGATGACGGACGCAAGGTCCGCTTCGCCCGCGGCAGCGGTGCCGTGATCGAGAGCTAGAACGATGAGCGAGACACAAGAGCGGCCCCCCCACGTCATGCCGCGCATGCAGCAGCGTTACGTGGACGAGATCAAGGCGAAGCTGCAGGCGGAGTTCGGCTACACGAACGTCATGCGCGTGCCGAAGCTCGAGAAAATCGTGATCAACATGGGCGTGGGCGAAGCGGCGGCGGACCAGAAGAAGCTGGACGCAGCGGTGGCCGAGCTCACGCTGATCGCCGGCCAGAAGCCGGTGAAGACGGTGGCCAAGAAGGCGATCGCCGGGTTCAAGATCCGCGAGGGCTTGCCGATCGGCTGTAAGGTGACGCTGCGCAAGTCGCGGATGTATGAGTTCCTGGACCGGTTGGTGACGATCGCTTTGCCGCGCGTGCGCGACTTCCGCGGCATTCCGAACGGTAAGGGCTTCGACGGGCGTGGCAATTTTGCCATGGGTCTCAAGGAACAGATCATCTTCCCGGAGATCGCCTATGACAAGGTGACGGATATCCGGGGGATGGACATCATCTTTGTGACGACCGCGCAGACGGATGCTGAGGCGAAGGCCTTGCTCAAGTTGCTCGATATTCCGTTTGCCCAACCGATTGCTGGGTAAGACTTTCACCGTGTTTGGAAAACTACTCTTCCAACAGAGCAAGTTCCGAGGAGCTAACTGATGGCCAAGACATCGTCGGTCAACCGCAACTTGAAGCGCGAGCGCATGACGGCGCGCGACAAGACCAAGCGGGCTGAGCTGAAGGCGCAAGTGATGGACCGGAGCGTCCCGGTCGAAGAGCGGTTTGAGGCGTCGGTGAAGCTCGCGCAACTGCCGCGCAACGGCGCCGCCGTGCGGGTTCGTCTGCGTTGCGCGCTGACGGGCCGGGCCCGCGGCAATTACCGCAAGTTCAAGCTATCCCGGAATATGCTCCGTTCCCTGGCCAATTCCGGGCAGCTGCCCGGCATGGTCAAGGCGAGCTGGTAGGAGCCCCGGCATGTCGATGTCCGATCCGTTGGGTGACATGATCACCCGCATCCGTAATGCACAGCGGAGCCGCCACACCATGTGCGTGGCCCCGGCCAGCAAGCTGCGCGCCGGCGTGCTCGAGGCGCTGAAGCGTGAGGGCTTCATCCGTGGTTATGCCGCGGAAGAGGTTCGCCCCGGCGTAGCGCAGCTGCGCATCGAGCTGAAGTATTCCGAGGGTGAGCCCGTCATCAAGGAGATCACTCGCGTGTCCAAGCCGGGCCGCCGGGTGTATTCCAAGATCAAGGAGCTTCCCCGGGTGTATGCCGGGCTTGGCGTATCTATTCTGTCCACGCCGCGTGGCGTGTTAAGCGACGGCGAAGCGCGCGCGGCCAATGTTGGCGGCGAAGTGCTTTTCCGCGT
This sequence comes from Rhodospirillales bacterium, assembly GCA_043758105.1. Classification (GTDB taxonomy): domain Bacteria; phylum Pseudomonadota; class Alphaproteobacteria; order Acetobacterales; family Acetobacteraceae; genus JANPPS01. The sequence continues at coordinate 46,428 of JAYVOF010000184.1, forward strand.
GTTCTAGAGGGAGACGGCACATGTCTCGTGTAGGCAAATACCCTGTCCCGGTCCCGGCCGGCGTGACCGTGGCCATCGTGGACGGGATCCTGTCGGCCAAGGGCAAGCTCGGCACCATGACGCTGAAGCTCACCGATCTGGTGGACACCACGGTGGAAGACGGCAAGGTCGCCGTGGCACCCCGTGGCACCACGTCTAACGCCAGGATGATGTGGGGCACGACGCGGGCGCTGGTGGCCAATATGGTCCAGGGCGTCAGCGCGGGTTACACCAAGGTGCTGGAGATCACCGGAACCGGGTTCCGCGCCAGTGTGCAGGGCAAGAACCTGGTGGTGAACCTCGGTTTCTCGCATGACGTGATCTACCCGGTGCCCGAGGGCATCACGATCACGACGCCGAAACCGACATCGATCAGCATCACCGGTGTGGATAAGCGCCAGGTGGGACAAGTCGCCGCAGAGATCCGCTCGTATCGTCCGCCGGAGCCCTATAAGGGCAAGGGCGTTAAATACGAAGGCGAGCAGATCCGGCGCAAGGAAGGCAAGAAGAAGTAAGATGAGCGCTCCTCAGGATCTTCGGACGCGGCGTCGTGAGCGCCTGCGTTACCAGCTGAAACAGAAATCCGCCGGCCGTCCGCGGCTATCGGTCTTTCGTTCGGGCAAGCACATCTATGCCCAGGTGATCGATGACGCGCAGGGTAAGACCCTGGCGGCGGCGTCCAGCCTGGATAAGGGGCTGCGCACGGACCTTAAGACTGGCGCGGACAAGGGCGCGGCGAGCGCGGTCGGTAAGCTGGTGGCCGAGCGGGCCGCGGCGGCGGGCGTCACGCAAGTGGTGTTCGACCGTGGCGCGTATCTCTATCACGGCCGGGTCAAGGCATTGGCGGAGGCGGCCCGTGAGGGCGGCCTCTCGTTCTAAGGGTTAAATCGATGGCACGGGAATCAAGAGACGGCGGCGGACGTGGCCGCGAGCGGGACCGGGACGGCGGTGACGACCTGATCGACAAGCTGGTCACCATCAACCGGGTGGCCAAGGTCGTGAAGGGCGGTCGCCGTTTCGCGTTCGCCGCACTCGTCGTGGTCGGCGATCAAAAGGGCCGCGTTGGCTACGGCGCTGGTAAGGCGCGCGAAGTGCCGGAAGCCATCCGCAAGGCGACCGAGCGGGCGAAGAAGACCATGATCCGCGTGCCGTTGAAGGAGGGTCGCACGTTGCATCATGACGTGGAAGGCAGCTTTGGCGCCGGGCATGTGATCCTGCGCAGCAGCACGGCCGGCACCGGCATCATCGCCGGCGGCCCAATGCGCGCTGTGTTCGAGACGCTCGGCGTGGGTGACGTGGTGGCCAAGTCCCTCGGTAGCCGCAACCCGCATAACATGGTGAAGGCCACCTTCGCCGCACTCGCCAGCTGCGCCAGCCCCCGCTCGGTCGCGGCCCGGCGGGGCAAGAAGGTGTCGGAAATCCTGGGTAAGCGGGATGATGTGGCCGAAGCGGAGACAGCGGATGTCTGAGACAAAGAAGCTGGTGCGGGTCACGCAATTCGCGTCGGGCCTGGGCCGTAAGAAGAACCAGATCGGCACGCTGATCGGGCTCGGTCTCAACAAGATCCGCTCGACGCGGGTGCTGGAGGACACGCCCGCGGTGCGCGGTATGATCCGCACCGTGGCCCACCTGGTGCACTCGGAGGACGTGAAATGAAGCTGAACGAACTCCGCGACAATCCGGGCGCGCGCCTCAAGAGCAAGCGCCTTGGCCGTGGCATCGGCTCCGGCAAGGGCAAGACGTCCGGCAAGGGCGTCAAGGGTCAGAAGGCGCGCGAGGGCGTGTCGCTGAACGGATTCGAAGGCGGGCAGCTGCCGATCTACCGCCGGCTGCCGAAGCGCGGCTTCACCAACATCTTCCGCAAGGAATATGCCCCGGTGAACGTCGGCGCGATCGAGAAGGCCTTGGCGTCTGGGCGCTTGAAGGCCGGTGAGGCCATTACGGAAGCCGCGCTGCAGACCGCCGGGCTGGTGCGTTTGGCCAAGGTCGATGGCGTCCGCCTGCTGGGTATGGGTGAGATCAAGCAGCCGATCCGGGTCACGGTATCCGGCGCGTCCGTCACCGCGATCGCCGCGGTTGAGGCGGCGGGCGGCACGGTCACGCTGCTAAAGCCGGCCGCGCCTGTCGAGCAACCGGCGGCCTGATGCTTGCTCTACCGGCGCGGGGTAGGGCACACTAGATAACCATCGGCGTCCGTGGCGGTTCATGCTGCGGGCGCCGTAATCATGTTGGGGGAGCTCCCGATGGCCTCAGCGGCCGAACAATTCGCCTCGAGCATGAGCCTTGGTACCTTCTCGAAGGCCACCGAGCTCAAACAGCGCATCTGGTTCACCCTCGGCGCCTTGCTGGTGTATCGCATCGGCACCTATATCCCGGTGCCCGGCGTCGATGCGTCCGTCATGGGTGAGATGATGGCGCAGCATAACGGCGGCATGCTGGGCATGTTCAACATGTTCAGCGGCGGCGCGCTCGGCCGGATGACCGTCCTGGCGTTGAACATCATGCCTTATATCAGCGCGTCGATCATCGTGCAGCTGATGTCTTCGGCGATCCCCTCGCTCGAGACCTTGAAGAAAGAGGGGGAGAGCGGGCGGAAGAAGCTCAATCAATACACCCGCTATCTCACGGTATTGATTGCGCTGGTCCAGTCTTATGGCATGGCCGTGGGGCTTGAGAGCATGCGGGGCAATTTTGGCGCCGCCGTGATCGACCCGGGACTGTTCTTCCGCGTGTCCTGCGTGATCACGCTGGTGGGCGGGACCATGTTCCTGATGTGGCTGGGCGAGCAGATTACGGCCCGTGGCGTAGGTAACGGCACCAGCCTGATCATTTTCGCGGGTATCGTCGCCAATTTGCCGAGTGCGGTGGTAAACCTGCTGGAGCTCGGCCGGACGGGCGCGTTATCGCCGATCTTCATCCTGTTGTTTCTCGTGATCGCGGTAGCGGTCGTGATGTTCGTCGTGTTCATGGAGCGGGCGCAGCGCCGGGTGACGGTGCAGTATCCGAAACGCCAGGTCGGTCAGCGTATGTTCGGCGGCGACAGCACCCACATGCCGCTTAAGGTGAACACGGCGGGCGTGATCCCGCCGATCTTCGCCAGCTCGTTGCTGCTTATTCCTGCGACCATTGCCGGATTTGCGTCCAATGATCCGAATTCGTGGCTGACCTGGATCGGTCAGAAATTCGGCTATGGCGAGCCGCTCCATTTGCTGGCGTATGGCGCGCTGATCGTGTTCTTCTCCTATTTCTACACGGCCGTGACGTTCAATCCGCAGGAGACGGCGGAAAATCTCAAAAAATACGGCGGATTCATCCCTGGTGTACGTCCAGGGTCGAATACGGCCGAATATTTTGACATCATCCTGACCCGGCTCACCACGGTCGGTGCCATCTATCTGTGTATCGTCTGCATGCTGCCGGAGGTGCTGATCGCCCGGTATGGCGTGCCGTTCTACTTCGGCGGAACCAGCCTCATGATCATCGTGTCGGTGACCATGGACACGGTGACGCAAATCCAGTCTCATCTACTCGCGCATCAGTACGAAGGTCTGATCCGCAAGTCGAAGGGGAAGGGACGCGCACGGTGAATTTGATCCTGCTGGGGCCGCCAGGGGCGGGGAAGGGCACGCAAGCCAAGCGGCTGGAGCAGCTGCATGGCGTGGCGCAAATCTCGACCGGCGACATGCTGCGGGCCGAGGTCACGGCCGGCAGCGCTATCGGCCAGCAGGCGAAGCAGGTGATGGAGGCGGGTGGCCTCGTGTCGGACGATATCCTGATCGCCATGCTGGAAAACCGCATCCGCCAGCCGGATGCCTCGCGCGGCTTCATCCTGGACGGCTTCCCACGCACGGTGCCGCAGGCCCAGGCACTCGATCGGATGTTGGACCATGCTGGCATGCGAATCGATGCCGTGGTCGAGCTTAAGGTGGATGATGCGGCGCTGGTGGACCGCATCGCCGGGCGGTTTACCTGCGCCAAGTGCGGTGCCGGCTATCACGACCAATTTCACAGAACGCATGTCGCAAACACCTGCGATGTCTGTGGTTCGCACGAGTTCAACCGTCGCGCCGATGACAACCGGGAGACGGTCGGCGCGCGTCTCGCGGCCTATCACAGCCAAACGGCACCCATTCTGCCGCATTACCGGAATAGCGGACGGCTCGTCACGGTGGACGGGATGGCCGACATGGACGACGTGACCCGGCAGGTTGAGGCTGCGATCGCCGTTACAGCCCGGGAATGATGGGCCTATTTCCTTGACGGTTGGGCCATCGATCACGAAGAGTTGATCTAAACCGTTTGACTCAGCCGGGTGTGCCGGTATAAGTCGTCCCCTCGATCAGGCTTTACCGGTCTGACCGTTGTCCATTCCACGGATCCCCAGCGCGGTGGCGAGCAGGGTTCTAGCAAAGTCCTCGGTCACAGTGGTGGCTCGGGGCGTCAGGAGTTTGAGCGTGGCTCGTATTGCCGGTGTAAATATCCCGACCAACAAGCGGGTGCTGATCAGCCTTCGGTATATCTATGGAATCGGCCCTGCGAACGCAGTCGATATCTGCACGAAGCTCGCGATCCCTGCCGATCGGCGGGTCAATCAGCTGTCGGATGACGAAGTGCTGAAAATCCGTGAGTTGATCGACCGGGATTACCGGGTCGAGGGTGACCTCCGCCGTGAGGTGGCCATGAACATCAAGCGCTTGATGGATCTGGGCTGCTACCGTGGCCTGCGTCATCGCCGTGGTCTCCCGGTGCATGGTCAGCGCACGCATACCAATGCGCGGACCCGCAAGGGTAAGGCGGTCGCGATCGCCGGCAAGAAGAAAGTCACGAAGTAGGCCTCAAGGCCGCTCTAGAAGTATAGGATCACCTCATGGCGAAACCCGCCCCCGCGCGCACCAAGAAAAAGGAGCGCAAGAACATCATCGCCGGCGTCGCTCACGTCGCGGCGACGTTCAACAACACGGTCATTACTATCACCGACGCCCAGGGTAACACGATCGCCTGGTCCAGCGCCGGTACACAGGGCTTCAAGGGCAGCCGGAAGTCCACACCCTATGCCGCCCAGGTCGCGGCCGAGGACGCGGGCAAGAAGGCGCGCGAGCATGGGATGGAGACCCTCGAAATCGAGGTGAGCGGCCCCGGTTCCGGCCGTGAGAGCGCGTTGCGCGCCCTGCAGGCGGTGGGCTTCGGCATTAGCGCCATCCGCGACATGACGCCCATTCCACATAACGGCTGCCGTCCGCGGAAGCGCCGCCGGGTCTAACGCCTGGCTTTTTGAGACGGCGCTGCCGCGGGCGCGCCGGGTTTAGTACGTGGAGAATGATCCGTGGCGCTGCAACGGAATTGGCAATCCCTGATCAAGCCGGAAAAGCTCGACGTCGAGCCCGGTTCCGACCCGCATCGCATCGCGACCGTGGTGGCCGAGCCGCTGGAGCGTGGCTTCGGCATGACGCTCGGCAACGCGGTGCGCCGCGTGCTGCTGTCGTCGCTGCAGGGTGCGGCCGTGACAGCCGTGCAGATCGATGGCGTGCTGCATGAATTTAGCAGCATCCCCGGCGTCCGCGAAGACGTGACCGACATCGTGCTGAACATAAAGCAGCTGGCGCTTCGTATGCATGGCGAGGGTCCGAAGCGCATGGTGCTGAATGCGACCGGACCCGGCGAAGTGACTGCCGGGCAGATCGAGACCGGGCATGACATCGACGTCATGAACCCCGACCTGGTGATCTGCACGCTCGATGACGGCGTGAAGCTCGGCATGGAATTCACGGTGAATCTCGGCAAGGGCTACGTTCCGGCCTCGGCCAACCGGCCGGAGGATGCGCCGATCGGGTTGATTCCCATCGATGCGATCTACTCGCCCGTGAAGCGCGTGTCCTATAAGGTCGAGCCGACCCGTGTGGGTCAAGTGACCGACTATGACAAGCTGCTGCTGCAGGTCGAAACCAATGGCGCGGTGACGCCAGAGGACGCGGTGGCGTTGGCGGCGCGCATTCTTCAGGACCAATTGCAGCTGTTCATCAACTTCGATGAGCCGCAGCTGGCGCGTGCGGATGAGGTGCAAGATGACCTGCCGTTCAACCGTAATCTGCTGCGTAAGGTCGATGAGCTAGAGCTATCGGTCCGGTCGGCGAACTGCCTGAAGAACGACAACATCGTCTATATCGGCGATTTGGTGCAGAAATCCGAGCAGGAAATGCTCCGCACACCGAACTTCGGCCGGAAATCCTTGAATGAGATCAAGGAAGTGCTGACCGCCATGGGCCTCGCTCTGGGCATGAGCGTCGCCGGCTGGCCACCCGAAAACATCGAAGACTTGGCCAAGCGCCTCGACGAACCCTTCTAAGGATTAAGAACCATGCGCCACGGTGTATCCGGCCGCAAACTCGGCGTGACTTCGAGCCACCGCCTCGCCATGTTCCGCAACATGGCGGTGGCGCTGATCAAGCACGAGCAGATCACGACCACGCTGCCGAAGGCCAAGGAGCTTCGCCCAGTGGCGGAGAAGCTCATTACGCTCGGCAAGCGCGGTGGATTGCACGCGCGCCGCCAGGCGATTGCGCAACTGCAGGACGAGCGGATCGTGGCCAAGCTGTTCGACGCGCTGGCCACCCGGTATAAGACCCGCTCCGGCGGCTATTGCCGCGTGCTGCGGGCCGGCATGCGCTATGGTGACGCGGCAGATATGGCGGTGATCGAGCTGGTCGATCGCGACGTGTCGGCCAAGGGCCAAGACAGCGGCCCGCGCGCCGAGACGCAGGATGAGGAACAGCAGGCGGCGTAAGCCCGCTTCGTTTGGTGGAATGCACGGCACTACTGAGTCGTAAACCATGGTCCACAGGATTCACATACCTGATTGATTTCGTGAGCTTTCCGGTATGCTGCCGATTCGTGCGAATCGGCAGGAG
>JAYVOF010000185.1:0-10118 GCA_043758105.1 Rhodospirillales bacterium
AAGAATCCCCAAACCCACAACAACTACACTAACTCATCCAAACTTCTTCACAGACGTTCAGCGAACCAGAAAAGTCCTTGCAGACATCAAGATCCTAGAGTCTAGACCCCAACACCCACACAAAAACAATCCAAGCCAGCACCATAACAGCACCACCAATCCTAACCCCAAAAGGCAAAGACCAGCCAACGGAACGCCGTCAACATATCCCTTTTCAAACCAGATATACTTGTCAATGAACAGTAGGCCGGCCCGCCGAAGCGCCCTGGCCCGATAACCGCTATCTATTCCCCGCCCTCGCCTATGTCAACCGGATGACAGCCCCAAGGCAAACGCAAGACAGCCTATTCCGCCGCCAGCGCTGCCGCATCATTGAGCAAAAGCCCATCCCGCGAGGCCGATACCCGCACCGTCTCGCCATCCTTCACCGTACCCTCCAGCAGCAACTGCGCGAGCTGGTTTTGCAGGCTGCGCTGGATCACCCGCTTCAACGGACGGGCACCATACACCGGGTCGTAGCCCTGCTCGGCCAGCCAATCCAACGCGTCCGGCGTAAGGTCCAGTGTGATGTTCCGTGCCGCCAGCATGGTACGCAGATGCGCCAACTGGATACCCACGATCGTCGCCATATCCGCCCGCTGCAACCGCCGGAACAGCACGATCTCGTCCAGGCGGTTGAGGAATTCCGGGCGAAAATGGTCCCGCACCACTTTCATCACCTGCGCCTGCGCCAGCGCCGGGATGTCGCCGTCCGGCTGGGCGGCCAAAATGTCGCTGCCCAAATTGCTGGTTAGAACGATAATGGTATTGCGGAAATCGACCGTCCGCCCCTGCCCGTCCGTCAGCCGCCCGTCATCCAGCACCTGCAGCAGCACGTTGAAGATGTCCTCGTGCGCCTTTTCCACCTCATCGAACAAAATCACCTGATACGGCCGCCGCCGCACCGCCTCCGTCAACACACCGCCCTCATCATAGCCGACATAGCCCGGCGGTGCGCCGATCAGCCGGCTGACGGCGTGCTTTTCCATGAACTCGCTCATGTCGATCCGCACCATGGCCCGGTCATCGTCGAACAGGAACGCGGCCAATGCCTTGGTCAGCTCGGTCTTCCCGACCCCCGTCGGGCCCAGGAACAGAAAACTCCCGATCGGCCGATTCGGATCGCCCAAGCCCGCGCGCGCCCGCCTGACGGCATTGGCCACGTGCTTCAGTGCATCCTCCTGACCCACCACACGCTTCCGCAGCGCATCCTCCATCCGCAGCAGCTTGGACCGCTCACCCTCCAGCATCCGTTCCACCGGCACCCCGGTCCACCGCGACACGACGCCGGCGATCTGGTCCTCGGTCACCGCCTCATCCACCAGCCGCCGGTCCCCCTCCCCGGCCGGCCCGGCGATCTGCCCCTCCAGTTCCGGCACGACGCTGTAGATCAGCTCGGACATGCGCCCGAGGTCGCCCTTACGCCGGGCGGCCTCGATCTCGATCTTGGCCTGATCCAGCCGTTCTTTCAGCTTCTGCGTATCATTCAGCTTGTCCTTTTCCGCCCGCCAGGCCCCAGTCATGGCGTCCGAACGCTCGGCCAAATCGGCGATTTCCCGCTCCAGCCGCTCCAGCCGGTCACGCGACGCCGCATCCGGCTCCTTCCGCAGCGCCTCCCGCTCGATCCTGAGCTGCATCAGCCGGCGGTCCAGCTCGTCCAGCGCCTCCGGCTTGCTATCGACAGCCATGCGCAGCCGGGACGCGGCCTCATCGATCAAATCGATCGCCTTATCAGGCAAAAACCGGTCCGTGATGTAACGGTTACTTAGCGTCGCCGCCGCCACAAGGGCACCGTCAGAAATCCGCACGCCGTGGTGCACTTCATACTTGTCCTTAATACCACGCAAAATGCTGATGGTGTCCTCGACCGAGGGTTCCCCCACGAACACCGACTGAAACCGCCGGGCCAGCGCCGCGTCCTTTTCGATATACTTGCGGTATTCATCGAGCGTGGTCGCCCCGATGCAATGCAGCGACCCGCGCGCCAGCTCCGGCTTCAGCAGGTTGGACGCGTCCATCGCGCCATCCGCCTTCCCGGCGCCCACCAGCGTGTGCATCTCATCGATGAACAGCACGATTTCGCCCTGCGCGGTTTCGATCTCCTTCAGCACGGCCTTCAGCCGCTCCTCGAACTCACCGCGGAACTTCGCGCCGGCCACCAGCGCACCCAAATCGAGGGCCATCACCTTCTTGTTGCGCAAGCTCTCCGGCACGTCGCCGTTGACGATCCGCAGTGCCAAGCCCTCGACGATGGCGGTCTTGCCGACGCCGGGCTCACCGATCAGCACGGGGTTGTTCTTGGTGCGCCGGGCCAGAATTTGGATGGTGCGGCGGATTTCCTCGTCGCGGCCGATCACCGGATCCAGCACGCCATCCCGCGCCAGCGCCGTCACGTCGCGGGCGTATTTCTTCAATGCGTCGAACCCGGCCTCCGCGTTCGCGCTCTCGACCTTGCGGCCCTTCCGAATGTCCGCCACGGCCTTCTCCAGCGCGTCCGGTGTCGCCCCCGCGCTGCGCAGCACCCGCCCGGCCGGGCCATCATTCGTGGCCAGTGCCAGCAACAGCCGGTCTTGCGCCACATACTCGTCTCCGGCCTTTGTCGCCGCCTGCTGCGCCGCGTCCAACAACCGCGCCAGTTCCGGCCCCATTTGCGGCTGCCCGGCCCCGCCGCCCTGCACTTTCGGCAGGCGGCCCACCTCCGCATCGATGGCCGTCTTCGCCGCCTGCGCGTTGCCTCCCGCGGTGCGGATCAGGCCGGACGCCGCTCCCTCCTCATCATCCAGCAACGCCTTCAGCAGGTGCTCTGGCGTGAGCCGTTGGTGAAACTCGCGGAGTGCAATCGTTTGGGCGGCTTGGAGGAATCCCCGCACACGCTCCGTCAGCTTTTCGATATCCATATTAAGTGTCCCTTCGATCAGGCGACTGGCGGTCAGGTGATTGGCGCATCCTGATCCCACATGTGGCAATCTGGAGGGCGCGGTGTGGACACGAGTTGGTGCGCCGCCCGGATCAACTCAAGCGCGGGCAGTTCAAACCATGCGGATCGAGCAGATTTATCGCTATCCCGTGAAGGGTCTGTCTGCGGAGGCGCTGGATGAGGCGGTGGTCGAGCCCGGCGGGGCATTACCGTGGGACCGGGCCTTCGCGCTGGCGCAGGGTGATGCGGCGTTCGACCCGGCGCATCCCGCCTTTCTGCCGAAATCCAATTTCATGTGCCTGCTCCGCAATGGCCGGATCGCCACGCTGCGCGCCCGGTTCGACCCGCACGAGCGGACTCTCACATTATCGGCACCGGACGGCACGGCCATCACGCGAAACCCCCTGACCGAGTCGGGACGACGGGTGATCGGGGGATGGCTCACGGCGTTCCTGGGTTCCGAGGCGCGAGGGGAGCCGCGGTTTCACCATGTGCCGGGTCACGTATTCGGGGACCAGCGGTCGCCGGTGCTGAGCTTGATCAACCTCGCAAGCCTCGCCGCATTCGAGGCCGGCGCCGGTGCCCGTCGGGAGGCGATGCGGTTTCGCGGCAACATCTATTTCACCGGTGCCGCGCCGTGGAGTGAGTTCGCCTGGGTCGGACGGCGATTGCAATTGGGTCACGCCACTCTGCGCGTGACGAAGCGCACGGTCCGGTGTGCCGCCGTCGAGGTCAATCCGGCGACGGGCGAACGGGACGCCGATCCAATCCGAGAGCTCCGTCAGCTTTATGGCCACGCCGATCTCGGTGTGCATGCCGAGGTGTTGGAGGGGGGCAGGATCGCGACCGGGGATGCGGTGGTCCTATTGGATTGAGCTGTTACGTGACGGACATAGCGCTGGCGTTAGCGGTCACGACGGCCACGTCCACGTTGACGCGTAGGCCGCGAAAATCCAGTGGACTGCCTAGATATCCTCCGCTCACCGGCGTGGATTGCTCCGGGGTGCGGGCATTGCTGATCCGGATCAGGTTCCGTCCGGCGATGAGACCGTTGGTGGGATCGTATTCGACCCAGCCGGCGCCGGACACATAGACCGCGACCCAGGCATGCGTGGCCCCGCCGCCCACCACCGCCGTGCCGCCGGCCAACCGATCATCATACAGGTAGCCACTGACGAACCGCGCCGCGAGGCCGAGCGCCCGGAGCGCCTCCATCATCAACAGCGCAAAATCCCGGCACGCACCCGCCCGGGTGGCGAGCGTCATGGTTGGCGGATTTGTCCCCTCCGACTCGCGGGCGGAGTAGCGGAATTCGCGGCGAATGGCGCGGGTCATCTCGGAGAGCAGATCGAGCGTGCGGGTGGGGCCGGTGGGATTGAGGAAGCTGTGCGCCCAGGAATCGACGGCGCGGTTCGGATCGGGATAGTGCCGTTCGAGCGTTCGGGCCAGGTCGGGCGCCTCATCCGTCATATAGCTGAATGGAAACACTTCGGCGGCCGGATCGATCGGCAGTTCGGGCGCAGACGGGAAGTGATCGAGATCGAGGCTCGAAACAATGCGCAGCAGATCCGTCTCGATCCGGCCCCATTCGAGGTAGCATAGCGAGTTTCCGAACACATCATGCGCCCACCGGGTTCGAAGCGGCGGGGGCGTCACGGTGAGTGTGGCGGATCGGAGCCGGAGGTCATGGCTGTCGCGCGGACGCAGCATCAACCGGTGCCTCGTCGGACGCACCGGTCGATGGTAGGCGTATTCTGTCGAATGGGTAATGCGGACGTGGGGCACAGGCCCCTTAGAACACGTGGAAGATCATCAGCAGAATAATAATCGGAATCGGCACGCCGATCAGCCAGAGTAGAACAGTGCGCATAGAAGTCTCCTTCCTATAACCAGGAGTGAAACGTCACACGTCCGGACAGGTTGCCATCACCCGGCGGTGGCGGGACGAAACCGGCGGAGGGCGCCCTCGATGCGACCGCGCCAGCGTCCGATCTGCCCCACCATCGCCAGCCGCCGGTCGAGGAATTTGAGGGTGCGCTCGTCATCCCAGCTATCGTCCTGCAACCAAAACAGCAGCGTCGCCCCGTAAACGGCGGTCAGAATGGCTCGTTTAGAATACCAGCTGAAATCGGCGGCGGTGTCTCCGGCGGCAAACCAGATGGTATCCACCGTCCGCGCGGTGCATCGTGCCGCGAGCCTCGCATGACCCGGCGTTGCCAACACCGCGAGCGCGCGGCGGACGGCGCCCTTATAGGCCCGGTTCTGCTCGAACCGCAGCGCGATGATCGCCCGCACGCGGGTCGACAGACGCAGGGATGTCACGCCCTGTTCGTGGGCGGCGGCCTCCATCCAGCGGTCGCCTAGGTCACAATAGGCCTCGATCATGTCGGGCGTGCCACCGGGAAACAGCAAATCCGCGTCCGGGCCGGCCGCCTGACGCAGTACCGCGATCGTCCAGCCGTCGAATTCGACATGGGGGAGCAGGGCAATCAGCGCGGCATCGCGCTCTGGACTACGCTCGGGCGGGGAGGGCATGGCGGGGTTCCTTTAGGTCGCGTGCGGGTAGGGCGCGTGCTGACGGGCGAGCTCTTCGGTGAAGCCGAACTGGGTGAAATCGGTCATACGCATGGGGTAGAGGATGCCGTCGAGGTGGTCATTCTCATGTTGCAGCACCAGCGCATGGAACCCGGTGGCCTCACCCTGGATCGTGAGCCAGTCCAGATCGACGCCCGAATACCGCACCGTCGCGTGCCGGGGCACGGCGGCGCGGAGGCCGGGGATCGATAAGCACCCCTCCCATGCGACCGCGATCGCGTCACCGACCGGTTCGATCACCGGGTTGATCAGGACGCTGACCGGACGCGACGCCGGATCTGTTGCGTCGGGAACGCGGTCTGGCAGGCGATAGACGAACAGTCGAAGTGACACGTGGACTTGCGGGGCGGCTAAGCCGGCCCCCCCGGCGTCCACCATCGTTTCGATCATGTCGGCGACAAGGCGTCGTATCTCCGGCGCACCCGGGTCGGGAACGGGGGCAGCGCGCTCGAGCAGGACGGGGTGGCCCATGCGGGCGATTTTCAAGATGGCCATTCGTGCTCCGGGGCTCTGCCTAAGATAGTGTGCCGGGTCGCGTGTGCGAAGGCTTTTGCGGGATAGCGGATTGGTGCTATAGCCACCGCCTCCCGGGGATGATTCTCTGGGTCCGATCTTATGGCGACCTAATTTTAGGCCTTTGGGCAAGAGGAGACAGCGGCGAAGTGCAGGTTCTCGTACGTGACAACAATGTTGACCAGGCGCTCAAGGCGCTGAAGAAGAAGATGCAGCGCGAGGGCGTATTCCGCGAGATGAAGCTCCGCCGGCATTACGAAAAGCCGTCCGAGCGTCGCGCCCGTGAGGCGGCCGAGGCCGTCCGACGCGCCCGCAAGATGGAGCGTAAGCGCCTGGAGCGTGAGGGTTTCTAACGTCTAACGCGCCATCCGGACTACAGGGTCTGCTCGATCAAGTCCGCGACCGCCGTCGCGGATGGATCATGTTGTGCGGACTCCCGTAGCGCGATCACGACCCGTTGCCGGTCGGTTACGCTGCGGTTCTGGCTCATCTTCCATTGCGCCTCCACCCGGGTAGGCGTGAGAATGAAGCCGCGGATACCGGCGATCATCTTTTCCCGATAGCGGTCTGGCATGGCGGACACGTCGAAGCCGGCGGGATCATCCGCCGCCATACCCTGGAGCGCGGTGATGATCGCCGAATGATCTGTCATGGGCATAAGGGTGCCATGGACATGCACCGCCGCATAATCCCACGTCGGCACAGATGGCTGCACCTCGTACCAACTGGGCGAAATATAGGCGTGCGGCCCGCCAAAGATGGCGAGAGCGGTGCCGCCCTCGAGCGCCGGGCACTGGGCGTTTGCCGCCGCCAGGTGACCGCTGAGGACGAATCCGTCCACACCCCCTTCCAGAACGGCCGGTTCGAGCAGGAACGGAATGTGCGACGCATCGAGGCCATGGGGGCCATGCGTCACGAGGACGCCAAACGGGTGAGCGCGGATCAGCGCCCGGATGCGGGCGGGGTCGGTTTCGGTGAAAACAGGACGCAGGTACATACGGCGACCTAGCTCATTTTAATCGATTACGGAATTCTGAGTTTGGAAGTCTCGGATGAAGCCGCTGCCCTTGTGGCTACAGCGCCTTGTCACTTGTTTGTGTGATCCGGCGTGGACCCGCCTTGAAATCCTGTACGCGGACGCCCTGACCCGTGAGATTCAGTCATTATTCAGGACATTCGGCAAGGGTCCGCCTCGTTGCGTCTCCGCACTTTTCTGTGGGACCGCTGCGCGTCCATCGCCCTATCTTTGCCTCGATTGGAGCGTTGAAGGGAGGAATATCACCGGAGATGTTGAACCCATGCGTATTGCGCAAATCGCGCCGCTCCATGAGGCGGTTCCCCCGAAGCTCTATGGCGGCACCGAACGAGTCGTCTCATTTTTAACCGAAGAGCTCGTGGCGCTAGGCCATGACGTGACCCTGTTTGCCAGCGGGGACTCGGTGACGTCGGCCAAGCTCGAGGCGATCTGGCCCCGGGCGTTGCGACTCGACCCGGCGATCCGCGACCCGATCGCGCCGCATATGCTGCTGATGGAGGCCGCGCGGCGCATGGCCGATGAGTTCGATGTGCTGCATTTCCACATGGATTACTGGCCCTTCAGCCTGTTCGGCCGTCAGCGCACCCCGTTCGTCACCGCCATGCACGGACGGCTTGACCTCGCGGAACTGCAGCCGGTGTTCAACATTTTTCCGAACGCCCCGCTGGTTTCCATTAGCGACGCGCAGCGGCGTCCACTGCCGCAGGCGCGGTATGTGGCGACCGTGCACCACGGCCTGCCGGCCAATCTGCTGACGCCGCAGCCGGTCAAGCAGGAATATTTGGCGTTCCTCGGACGCATCGCGCCGGAAAAGGGTCCGGACCGCGCTATCCGCATTGCGCGCGCCGCCGGCATCCGACTCAAGATCGCGGCCAAGGTCGACCGGGTCGATGAGGTCTATTTCGACACCATCATCCGCCCGATGATCGCCGAGGGCGGCGTCGAGATGATCGGCGAGATCAACGACGCGCAGAAGCCCGCATTCCTGAGCGGTGCCATAGGCTTGCTGATGCCGATCGACTGGCCGGAGCCATTCGGCCTGGTGATGATCGAAGCCATGGCGTGCGGCACCCCGGTGATCGCATTCAACCACGGTTCGGTGCCCGAGATCGTCGAACCCGGCGTGAGCGGCTTCATCGTCGAAGACGAAGCTGGTGCCATCGCGGCCGTAAAACGGCTCGGCGAACTGTCGCGCGCGACTGTCCGCAGCCGCTTTGACGCCCGCTTTACGGCTAAGCGCATGGCCGAGGATTATTTGGACATCTACCACACCCTGGCCGGCGAAGACCGCTCCGTCCTCCGCGCGAGCCGCTAACTCATCTTCCCTCTCCGCTGGCGGGCCGGCGGAGAGGGCCGGGGAGACACCACCAACCAGCGCCTGGATCCAAAAATCCATGGAAAGCCCACCCTTCGCGCATTTACGTCGTCTTAATTATTTCGGTTCATACTGAAGGAATGAAGATGAGTTCCTCCATTCGCACCGTGATTGTGAGCCTTGGAGCCTCAAGCGTTCTGATCGCGCTGTGTCTTGCCTGTTTCGGCCTCCTCGGCATGCAGCAGCAGCTCGATGCCCGGCAACGGGTCGTGGTGCTGGAGCAGGCGATGAAGAACCATGATAGTGCGGATACCTTCATGGATTCAGCCCGGACGGACGTGCTGCGCGCGCTGCAGAATGCACTTGGTACCAATCGGGAAGGCAGCACCGCCATCAGGGCCGAACTACGCCATCATATCGAAATGTTCACCACCGCGATCGATGGAAATCAGCTCTTGCAAATGGCGCCTGAGCTTCACCGGTCGTATGAGCAAATCGGCGTTTTGCTACCGGCTTTCGTCACCGCGAGCCAGACCGCGGTTGAACTGGCATTGACAGATGCGGCGGCAGGCGCGGCAAATTTCGAAGTGTTCCGTCACAGTTTTACCGCACTCGAAGTCCTTATGGACGAAGTACGAGCCGTCGTTCACGACCGCGTGCAAGAGGTTCGGGAGGGTGCGGAGCGCACTGCCCGGTTAGGCCGGTGGATGATCCTCGGCTCACTCGCTGGCGGTATACTGTTGTTGACCGTCATCACGCTGGTCGCCGTAAGGCTCGCCCAACGCATCACTTCGGCTTTGGCGCTTTCGCGTGAACAGGCGGAGCATTTGGCGCTCCATGACAACCTGACCGGACTTGCCAATCGCGGCTATTTTGCCGAGCGGCTTCAGCAAAGTTTAGCCCTGGCTCAGCGCAACGATGCCGCGCTCGCAATCCTGTGCGTAGACCTCGACCGGTTCAAGCAAGTCAATGACACCCTGGGCCACCCGGTGGGTGATGCCCTGTTGTGTGCCGTCTCCGACCGCTTGCGGCGCTGCATCCGTGGATCGGATATGGTCGCCCGGCTTGGCGGTGATGAATTCGCCATCATGCAATCCCCCTTGGCAAGTCCGGATGAGGCCAAATCGTTCGCAGAACGAGTGGTTGCGGCCCTGTCCGAGCCGTATGATTTAGGCGAGCACCGGGTCGTGATCGGTGCAAGCGTGGGGATTGCGGTCGCACCCTGCGATTCCTCTAAGCTCGACGGCCTGCTCAAAATGGCGGACGTGGCACTCTACCGCGCCAAAAGCGAGGGGCGTGGCAGGGCCTGTTTCTTTAGGACCGAGGTGGATGAGAAGCGTGGGGCGCAGCGGACCAAAGAGCTAGACCTGCGCCGGACCGGTCCCCGGGACAGCCGGAATTCGTATCATCCGTCAATAACCGGCGTTAATTCCCACGACATGATCGCGATCTGAGCTATGAAATTGAAAGTGCCGGTCCAGACTAGATTTCGACCAGCACCTCGACTTCCCTGTCTATCATTTCGCCTTGATCTCGAGTAGCAAGTCCCAACTCGTAGTTACTCTGGAGATTAAGCCAGAAAGCACCTGAGTTACCGAAAGCGCGCCCGAGACGCAGCGCGGTTTCTGCGGAGATCACTCTCTTATACCAGCGGTCGCATTATGTGATCTGTCCACAATGCAAGATCGTAGGGCGGATAAGCG